>CBFHWN010000010.1:0-44632 GCA_965659595.1 uncultured Ilumatobacteraceae bacterium
ATTCCGATTCGTGATCGTCCGATGACCACGAGCCCGGCGATCAACATGGGCCAAACCAGATATATCTGCTCCTCGATGGCCAGCGACCAGAGGTGTTCGAGCGGATCAGGAGTGGCGAAGGTGTCCCAGTAACTTCGGCCGCCCGTGATGTTGAGCCAGTTCGTGGTGTACGTGATGGCACCCACGAGTCCGCGACGACGGACGTCGACGAGGTCGAGTAGTCCGAGAGCGGCGACGAGACCGATCACCATGCCGAGAGCCGGTAGGAGACGCCTTGCTCGCCGACCCCAGAACGCCCGAAGCGAGAGTCGACCGGTGCGTTCGATCTCGTCGAAGACCAGGCCGGTGATCAACCATCCCGACAATGCGAAGAACACGTCGACACCGACCCAGCCCCATGCGAAGACTCCGCTGTGGAATCCGATGACGGACACAACGGCAAGGGCCCGTAGCCCGTCGAGGCCGGGCCGATATCCGAAACCCGGCGTCGCTCGAGGTCGATCCATGAGGGTGGTTCACGTCGTCGGGCGCCGACCTTCGGACGCCTGCGAGCAACGTACCTCAGTTGACTTTCAGGAACTTGCTGAAGATCTTCTTCGGCTTCATGTCCTTTGCGATCTTTTCGGCGATCGCGTGGAACGTCCGAGCCGCCTCGCTGTCGGGGTGCACCGCAGTGATCGGTCGTCCGTCGTCGCCACCTTCGCGCAATTGCGGAACGAGCGGCAACTGTCCGAGAAGGGGAACACCGAGTTCGTCAGCCAGTTCTTTTCCGCCGCCGCTGCCGAACAATTCGTAGCGCTTTCCGTCGTCGCCGATGAACCATGACATGTTCTCGATCACGCCCTTGACGGGGAGGTTGACCTTGGCCGCCATCGCGGCCGACAAGCGAGCCACCTTCTGTGCCGCCTGCTGCGGAGTGGTGACCACGTACACCTCACCTCGGGGCAGGTATTGGCTGAGGGACAACGCGATGTCTCCGGTTCCGGGAGGCATATCGATCAGAAGGAAGTCGGGCTCGTCCCAGTACACGTCGGTCAGGAACTGCTCCAGCGCCTTGTGCAACATCGGCCCGCGCCACACCACGGCTTGCCCGTCGGGCACGAAGTAGCCGATCGAGATGCATCGCACGCCGTACGACTCGGGAGGCAGGAGCATGCGGTCGATGACGACCGGATCGCGATCGGCGCCGAGCATGCGCGGAATCGAGAAGCCGTAGATGTCGGCGTCGACGACACCCACCTTGTGGCCTTGCGCGGCGAGGGCCACGGCCAGGTTGGTGGTGACGCTGGATTTGCCGACACCACCCTTGCCCGACGAGATGAGGAGTGGGCGTGTCTTCGAGCCGGGTTGGGCGAAGGGAATGACCCGACCCTCGGCGTGACCGTGCGCCTGACCCTGGCCGGCGGTGGCCGACGGGTCACCGTGGAGCTTCTCGCGCAGAGCGGCCCGCTCGTCGTCGGTCATGACGGTGAAGTCGAGATTCACGCGGGTGACCCCAGGGAGGGGTGCGACGGCGCCGTTCACGCGATTCGAAATCTCGTTGCGCAACGGGCAGCCGGCCACGGTGAGGGCGACGAGGATGCCGACCGTGCCGTCGGCCTCGATGGAGACGTCGCGCAACATGCCGATGTCGACGATGGATCGGTGGAGTTCGGGGTCTTCGACCGGCCGGAGGGCGTCGACGACCTGCTCACGGGTGAGTGTCATGGGTGGGGGCTCCCGATTCGTGATGCTGGCGTGATCGCTCACGCAGAATTTGCACTATGGCGATAGGTAGAATACCGGCGTGACAACGAGCGCTCCCACCCCTGCGAGCGGTTCTCGTGCTCCGGCGGGGGCTTTCACCGCAACGGTGGCTGCTATCACCAACGCCTTCGGTGACCCCACCCGCCGGGCGATCTACATGTTTCTCAGAGACCACGCCGACGGCTCCACGGCCGCCGAAGTGGCTCGTGAAGTCGGAATCCATCCGAACGTCGCCCGTCATCATCTCGACAAGTTGGCCGCCGGCGGTTACGTCGAGGTGTCGGTGGCTCGTTCGGCCGGTGCCGGTGCCGGACGTCCGTCGAAGAAGTACATGGCCGTCGCCGATCGTGTCGAGGGCGAATTGCCCATTCGTAGTGACGATCTCGTCTTGAGTCTTCTCGGCAAGACGTTGGCCTTGCTGCCTCACGATCGCGCCGAGGCCATCGCCGAAGAAGTCGGTCAGGAGTACGGACGTGCCATGGCCACCGCCCTCACCGGCGACGATCTGGCCATCGGTCAACGCAGTCTGACGTCGGCGATGCAGGCCGTGGCCGATGCACTCACGGCTCACGGTTTCGCTTCGCACGCCGAGAAGCGCAACGACCAGTTGCGCATCATCAACAATCACTGCCCGTTCGGTGACGTGGCTCTCGAGCATCCCGTGGTGTGTGCAGTCGATCGTGGCATGGTGAAGGGCATGTTGAAGGCCCTGTACGGAGACGCCGACGTGTCGACGAGCGCCTCGTTGCCGCAGGGTGACACCTTCTGTGCCACCGTGGTCTAGCCGGTAGCGTCGATCGAATCGGTCTGAAGGAGGACGTCGTGGAAGTTCGCATCGTGGTCAGCAACGTCGGTCGGGAAGTGGTGATCGAGCAGGCCGATGATCAGCTCGATGCCACGCGAAAGTCGGTGGAGACCGCGCTGTCTGGAGCGGTCGACGTGTTGTGGCTCACCGACAAACGTGGGCGCCAGGTGGGGGTGTCGGCGTCGAAGATCGCGTTTGTCGAGATCGGGTCCACCGACAAGGACCGGAAAATGGGGTTCGGGTCGTAACCGAAACCCTGATTCGACAGTCGCCGGTCGGGCAGACTTGAGCCATGGCGACTCTTGCCGATTTCGTCCGGCAGCACACCGACCTTCCACGCGAGGATGCCGCCCATCTGCAGCAGCTGATCGGCGAATGGGGGATGCTCGCCGACCTGAGCTTCGCCGACCTCGTTCTGTATCTGCGTGATCGCAACGGCAACTGGATCGTCGGTGCGCAGGTGCGTCCGGCCACTGGTCGCACGATCTATCCCGACGATCTCGTGGGTGGGTGGGCGAACGAAGCGACCACTGCGCTGATCGACCGCACGTTCCACGACGGTGACGTTGCCGACGCCGAGATCCAGATGGACGACATCGACGATCCGGTGCACGTGCTCGCCATTCCGGTGCGCAGCGTGCGCGGCTCGATCGCCGTGCTCACTCGCAACTGGTCGTCGATGTTCAGCCGTCAGCCTGGCGAGCTCGAGCGCACCTATTTGGGGATCTTTCAGCGGCTCGCGCAGATGGTGTCGGATGGAACCTTTCCGTTTCCTGGCCGAGCCGCCGACCTCAGTGCGGCACCGCGTGTGGGTGATGGCGCGATCGTCTTCGACGAGAACACGAGCGTGCAGTACGCGTCGCCGAACGCCAACTCCACTCTTCATCGAGTCGGCATCCCCACGAATGCCGTGGGTCAGACTCTCTCGGAGTTGGGATTCGCCGACAGTCCGGCTCGTCAGGCCTTCGAAACTCTTCGTCCGGTGATCGAGGAGTTCGATCAGACCGAGGACGTCACACTTCTGGTGCGGTGCATTCCGATCGTGTCCGAGGGTGTCGTGACCGGAGGTGTGTTGTTCGTACGCGATGTGACCGAGGTGCGTCGCCGCGATCGCATGTTGCTGTCGAAGGACGCCACGATTCGCGAGATTCACCACCGGGTGAAGAACAATCTGCAGACGATCTCGTCGTTGCTGCGTCTGCAGGCGCGACGTTTGCAGGCGCCCGAGGCCAAGGCGGCGGTCCAGGACAGCGTTCGGCGAATCCGCACGATTGCTCTCGTGCACGAGACGTTGTCGCGTGAGCCGGGTGAAGACTTCGCCTTCGTCGAGATCGTGCGGCCGCTCATGCGTCTGGCCGAAGAGAGCCTGCAGTCTCCGGATCGCCCGGTTCGGTTCCTCATGAAAGGCGACGGTGGTCGTCTGCCAGCCAACATCGCCACCCCGTTGTCGGTGGTGGTGACCGAGTTGTTGCAGAACGCGATCGATCACGGTTTCCCCGAAGGGAGTGCCGGAGGCACGGTGGTGGTTCTGCTCGGAGGCGACGACGACACCATTCACATCAAGGTCGTGAACGACGGCCGGGGTCTCGATCCGGCGTTCGACCTCGATGCGGCGACCGGGCTCGGACTCTCGATCGTGCGCACGCTCGTGACCACCGAACTCGACGGGACGATCGAGATGCGGGCCGGCCGGCCGGAGGACTTCGAAGAAGTCGGAATCGCCGGCGTGCGCAAGGGCGACGGCACGGTCGTCGAGCTGCGACTGCCGCGCTGAGCGGCGGTGGGGTCAGCTGGCGGCGGCGCCGGCGTCGTTGACCTGAGCAGCCTTCAGTGCCTTGTTTCGGGCGGCGATGCGACGGCGGATGTCGCGTCGCTCCTCTTCGGACGTGCCGCCCCAGATACCCGAGTCCTGGTTGGTCTCGATGGCGAAGTCGAGGCATTCGATCTTGACCGGGCACTCGTCGCAGACCTGCTTGGCCCGATCGATCTGCAACAACGCCTGTCCGGTGGTTCCGACGGGGAAGAAGAGTTCCGGGTCGGTGTCCTTGCAGACGGCGTCGACCCGCCAGGTGTAGTCGGCGGAACCGAGGGCCAAGGACGAGGCGAGGATCGACACGATGTACTCCTGGGGGTCGAGGGGTGGGGGTCGGGGACGTTTGTCCTCCGAGGGTCAAGCGTGTCAAACCGTCTGGGTCGGATCAAGAGGTCGGCCAGATTTTCCTCCGAATTTCCGACCGAATTTCCTTCGAACCCAAATCACGAGCGCACAAACCGACGAAATTCGCCCACTCTGTTGCGCAGATGACCTGTGCGGGGGGTTAACGCAACAGAGTGGGCGAATTTCGTAGTTTCTCGGGGATGCAAGTGATCGCACATCGGGGGGCGTCGAGGGCCGAACCCGAGAACACCATCGCCGCCTTCGAGCGAGCCCATGAGCTTCGGGCCGATGCGGTCGAGCTCGACGTTCGCCGAACTCGAGATCACGTGCTCGTCGTACATCACGACGCCGTACTTCCCGACGGGCGCGCAATCGTTCTCACCGATCACGCCGATCTGCCATCGCACGTTCCCACACTTGGCGCCGCTCTCGACGCATGCCGACCGATGTGGGTGAACGTCGAGATCAAGAACGACCCGAACGAACCCGACTTCGATCCATCCGACCAGATCGCCGACGCGACACTCGACGAATTGTCGCGTCGATCCGAAGGTGACGACCAATGGTTGATCTCGTCGTTTCGTCGCGAGACGATCGATCGCTGCCACGAACTTCGTCCGAGCATTCGCACGGCGTGGTTGACGATCGCAGTCTCACTCGAGACACCGGCCGATCTCGTCGCGTCCGGGCACAGCGCCGTTCATCCGTGGTTCGGCATCGTCACACACGAGATGATCGAGGCGTTCCACGAGGTCGGTCTGCAGGTGAACACCTGGACGTGCGATGACCCTGAGCGCATGCGCGAACTGGTCGAGTGGGGGATCGACGGCATCTGCACGAACGTGCCCGATGTAGCCGTCGAATTCCGCTGACCCGCCGTCTACGACGGAAACACCAGCCTCACGGCATCGGGGACATGTCGGAAGTGAAGGCGGTTGGTTTCGCCCAGGTAGTCGCCGTCCACCTGGTAGGGGAATCTGGACTCTCCCTCGATCACGAGTTCGTCGACGGCATCGAAAACCGAAACGTGCTCATTCGGCGTGATGCCTCCGCCCCGCAACGCGCCAGCGAGCGAGGCGAAGATCGCGCGCGCTGACATCGTTCGGAACGTGATGGCCACCAACGGCCGATCGAGCGTGGCGTTCGGCGACAGATCGAGCGGGCGATTGCCGAGGAATGTGTACGGATTGGTGTTCATCACGATCGTGAAATAGCCGTCGTGGACGAATTTGGTTCCGCTACTCGGTGTGCCGTCAGCACCTTGTCCCCCGATCGACGCATCGGCCGCCACGGTGAAGTGCGGTTGCTTCCGGTCGTAGCGCGCGAGCCACGTGTGCACTGCGGCGTAGATGAAGAGTGGATGACCGGCCCACCGTTTCAAGTAGGCCCGTTGTTCGACGGTGCGCACCACCGCCGCGTCGTACCCCACGCCGGTGTGGAAGCAGAAGAACCGCCCGTCGACCCGGCCGAGACCGATCGGTCGAATCGATCGGGACGGATCGCGCAAGGCGGCCACGAGCAGGTCGACGGCGGCCACTGGATCGTTCGGTAGGCCGATGGTGCGGGCGAACACGTTGGTGCTACCGCCGGGCAGAACTCCGAGTGAGGTGTCGCTGCCGGCGACGCCGGTGGCGACCTCATTCAGCGTGCCGTCGCCTCCGAAGGAGATGACGAGGTCGAGGCCTCGATGGGCGGCGTCCTGGGCGTAGCGGGTGGCGTGCCCCCGGCGGTTGGTCTCGACCAGCTGGACGTCGTGGTCACGGGACAGTTCCCGGTGCACGATCACCATGTTGCGGGCCGTCACCGACGAGGCGAACGAGTTCACGACCAGGAGGATCCGCACGGGCCGACGGTACCAGTGGCCTCAGTCGTGGGTCGTGCGTCACGCCTGGCTGATCGGTGCGCCGTCGGTTGTGTGAACCTGCGCACAAGCGACCAGAATGCCACTCATGAACGTCATCGTCTGTGTGAAGCAGATCCCCGATCCGGCCCTGCCGGGAGCCCTCGATTCCGGTTCCAACACCTTGAAGAGGGATGGCAAGTTGATCCTCGACGACTCCGACGCCTATGGCGTCGAGATGGCCCTCCAGCTGGTCGATGCGGCCGGCGGCGGAGAGGTCAGCCTGGTGTCGATGGCCCCCAACAGTGAGACCGCCGGCCTGCGCACAGCGCTGGCGATGGGTGCGGCCAAGGCCGTGCTCGTGTCCGACCCCGCTCTACAGGGTTCCGACGCCCTCACCACGGCCAAGGTTCTGGCCGCCGCAGTGCAGCGTCTCGGCGGTGCCGATCTCGTGATCGCCGCCACCGAATCGAGTGACGGTTACACCGGCACCGTTCCCGAGCAGATGGCCGAAGTTCTCGGTCTCCCGTCGGTCACCTTCGCGAAGAAGGTTGCCATCGACGGTGGCACCTTGAAGGCCGATCGTCAGACCGAAGCCGGTTACGACGAGGTCACGTGTCCGCTACCGGCTCTCGTGTCGGTGACGGCCGGTGTGGTCGAGCCCCGCTACCCGAGCTTCAAGGGCATCATGGCCGCCAAGTCGAAGCCGGTCGAAGAAGTGACCGCTTCCGATCTCGGTATCACGCCGGTCGGTTGGGCCGGCGCCAATCAGAGCATCAGCAATGTCGCCGAAGCCGAAGCTCGCCAGGCCGGCGAGATCATCGAAGACGACGGCGAGACGTTCGGCAAGATCGTGACCTTCCTCGAAGGTCTGAAGGTCATCTGAGAGAGCGAGGACGAAGATCATGGCAATCAACAACATTTGGGTGTTCGCACAGGTCGCGAACGGAGCTCCCACGTCGGCGTCGCTCGAACTCGTCACCAAGGCGCGCAGCCTCGGTGGATCGATCAGCGTGTGGGTTGCCGGTGACGGCAACGCTGTGGCCGGTCCGCTCGGTGAATACGGTGCGACCAAGGTGTACGGAGTCGACTACGGCAGCAACCTTGCTGGTGCGGCCGTCGCCTCGGCGATGAAGGCCGCCATCGACGGTGGCGATGCGCCCGACCTGGTGATGTTCCCGCAGTCGTACGAAGGCCGTGACGTGATGGCGCGTCTGTCGGTCAAGCTCGATCGCACGGTGCTCACCAACAACGTCGACGTTGCGGCGTCGGGTGACTCGGTGACGGTCACCACGCCGATCTTCGGCGGCAACACGCTCGTGACCTCCACCTTCACCGGATCCGCTCCGTACCTCGCTGCGTTCCGTCCGAAGAGTTTCAATCCCGAGTCGGCGGGTGGTGGCGCGGCATCGGTTGTCGCCGTTGCTCTGCCCGATCTCGGTGCCACGGGTGGCGCCTCGGTCACCGCGGTGCATGTCGAAGAGACGACCGGCCCCAAGCTCGACGAAGCCGACATCGTGGTGTCGGGTGGTCGTGGTCTCGGCGAGAGCGAGAAGTACGAGATGATCGAGACCCTCGCCAAGTTGCTGAAGGGTGCCCCCGGTGCGTCGCGAGCCATCGTCGACGCTGGCTGGGTGCCGTACTCGTATCAGGTGGGCCAGACCGGCAAGGTCGTGAAGCCGAGCGTCTACATCGCCGCCGGTATTTCGGGTGCCACTCAGCACATGGTGGGTATGAAGGGCTCGAAGAACATCATCGCCATCAACAAGGACAAGGAAGCTCCGATCTTCGGCGTGGCCGATCTCGGCATCGTGGGCGACGTCCATAAGGTGCTGCCGAAGCTCATCGAAGCTTTGCAGGGTCGCTGAGTTCACCCACGAACAACTGAGACTGTGATCACCCCGGGTGATCGCGAGCGAGGAGCGCAACGCTGATCGGCGTTGCGCTCTCGTCGTTCTCGGGCACTTCCACCACCATGCACAGTTCGTGTGCGTGGGGACGCGATCCGTCGTCGAAACGAAACCACGTGGCGCCGAGAGCGACGGCGCCGATCAGCGACTCGAGTTCGTCGGCTTCGCGCAACTCGTCCCAGTCGTCGGTGAGTCCACCGAGGGCGGCGAGCAGCCACCACGCCGAGAAACGGCCGGATGCCGAACCCCTTCGACGACCGTGCGCACCGCCGGATGCGCCGCACCACGTGATCCAGTCGAGGGCGTCACCGGTGGCCAGTGGTGCGAGTCGTGCGGTGGCGAGTCCGAGTGTTCCGAGGGCCGAACGAGCGTCACCATCGACCACGGCGATGTCGGTTCGACCGTTCGATGACGTCGTCCAGGTCTCGACGAGCCCGCGGAACGCTTGCTCCACCCACGGGTCGTCGATTTCGTCGGCGCCACCGACGGTCGTGACGGTCTTCCAGTCGTGACTCCACGTATCGGCCGGAGACGGACACTCCACACCGACGTCGTGATAGCGGGGCAACGTGTAGTCGGGCTCCCAGTCGCATGGTGCCAGAGGTACGTCGAGCACGGCGAAGACGTCGTCGTCGATCGTGTCACCGCGTAATGCACGTTCGTAGGCCACGAACGATCGGCGCGGTCCGTCGGGAAGAAGTTCTCGAAGTTCGCGCCAGGTGTGTTTCTGGGCGATCACTTCGGTGAGTGGACCGATCGAGAAGCGGCCGGCGTCCTCGCCGACCACGCGACTCGCGTGTTCGGCATCGGCGTGCAAGGCCAGACGATGCTCGGCGAGCGTGGCGGCCGGCCACACCTGACGTCCGGTCTCGAGAGCGGCGCGAGACCGCTGTCGAACTCGCCACAAACCACTCCAATCGCGTGATTCGCAGCGCGCATCGATCAGGCGAATGAGACCATCGAGATCGGCGCGGGCGACGAGAATATCGAGTTCCTCGTCGATCACTTGTTCTTGGTCGATCGTCATGCTCCTTCTCTACACGATCGGCCAGGGGTACCGTCGTCCGGTCGGGTCGATCGGAAACATTCCTCCCTCGGCGAGCATCTCGGCTCGTTCGACCATGGCTGCCACTTCGTCGCCGTCGAGTAGGGCTGCTACTTCGATGGGTGGCGCGCTTGCGATCCGTCGGACGGACTCGAGGACGACGGCCGGTATATGTTCCCCACCGAATTCCCAGATGACTGTCCGCAGTTTGAAATCGGCCGAGAAACAGAGTCCGTTGTCGATGGCCCACACTCGTTCGTCGGCGTCGACGAGGCAGTGTCCGCTCTTGCGGTCGGTGTTGTTGGCCACGATGTCGAAGGCGGCCAGACGGCGGAACTGGTCGTGCAGGGCCGGACGGCTTTCGAAGAGAGTGAAGTAGTGCTCGCGAAAGTCGGCCTCGACGAATTGCTGAAGAGATCCCACACCAGCTGGCCCGTCGCGTTCGATGGTGAGGGGAACGAGTCCGAATCCCATCGCGGCCGACAGCCGATAGGCGGCGATCTCCCGCTTGTACAGGCCCGACGGGAAGTCCCACAGGGGGCGCTCGCCGCGGAGAGGTTTGTAGATGGCCCGCAGCGAATCGTCGCCGAGGGTGACGGTCACGAGGAAGGTGCCGTTGCTGCTGTCGGGCATCCGACCTTCGACGTCGATGTGGCCCGTGCTCAAGATGTCGAGTGGGGTGGCACTCACGATCAGTTCATCCGGATGCAGAAGTGACCATCGGTGTCGACGGGACGTCCGCAAAATTCGCAGTCAGGACGTCCGGCTGACACCACGCGATCGGTCTGGTCGCAAAAGGCAAGGGCCTGGGCGCGGGTGACCGTCACTCGGATCGAGTCGCCGTCGTACTCGATGTCGCCGAGGTCGTATTCATCGTCGTTCTCGTCATCCAGTTCGTCGGTCATCGACGACTCGACATCGCGAAGCACCAACGTGAAGCGGTCGACGTTCTTGTCGAATTCGAGACCCACTGATCCGAGAGCGAATTCCTCGTCGATCGGCTCGACGAGTGACATGGGTCGACGAAAGACAGTGCCTTCGACGATTGGGAGATGAGCGAGCGCGCGACGGAGGTATTGCGCGATGGCCGCCGCCTGCTGCTTCTCGCACCGCACGGTGGCTACCCGGTCGTCGTCTCGCGCCTGCAGGAAGAAGGTGCGCTGGCCGGGCAGACCGACGGTGCCGGTGGTGAACACGTCGACCGAGTCGAACACGATCTCGCCCATGGGTCAGCTCGGACGCAGATCGCCGAGCGATCCTCCGGTCGAGTTCACGGTGAGAACGATCGGACCTCCGAGTGTGTAGGCCACCGCCGAGATCGAACATGTACTGATCACGATGCGCTGAAAGAGGTCGAGGTGTGTTCCCATGGCATGGGCCATGGCGGCCTTGATGGGGTCGGCATGCGACACGCACACGATGGTGCCACCGCGATGCTCGGCACACAGACGATCGACAGCCGACACCATTCGCGTCTGCATCTCGGTGAAACTTTCGCCGTTGGGGAAGCGAAAGGTCGAGGGCGCCCGCTGCACGGTGTTCCATTCGGGAAGCTTCATGAGCTTCTTCAGTTCGGCACCAGTCCAGTCGCCGAAGTCGCACTCGAGAAGTCCTTTGTCGATACGAGTTCGATGTCCGAGCGCTTTGGAGATCGGGGTCGCCGTTTCGCGGGCCCGTTCGAGCGGTGACGCGTACACGGCGTCGACCTTGCTGAGGGCCGACAACCGTCGGGCGGCTTCCTCGGCTTGCTCGACACCTGTCGGGGCGAGATGCAGACCCGGCGCGCGACCGGGCAGAAGTTTGCCGGTCGACGGCGTCTGACCGTGGCGTACGAACAGGACCAATGTCGACGCCGGGGGAGCCGTACGGGGGGATTTCCGAGTGCCCATGACGGATGCCAACCTAGTGGTGTCATGCCGAAGCAGTCTCGTCCGTCTCGGGTAATCGCCGAACTTCACGACGAGATCGTGGAGTGCCGTCGGTGCGATCGTCTCGTCGAGTGGCGTGAGTCGGCTGCAGTTCAGAAGCGGGCCTCGTATCGCGACGAGGAGTACTGGGGTCGTGGCGTGCCCGGATTCGGAGACCCGATGGCGAAGGTTCTCGTTCTCGGGCTCGCACCGGCCGCTCACGGGGCCAATCGCACCGGTCGAATCTTCACCGGTGATCGGAGCGGTGACTGGCTGTATCGCGCCATGTATCGAGCTGGATTCGCCAATCAGCCGACGTCGACGGGTCGAGACGACGGTTTGAAGTTGACGAATGCCTGGGTGACATCGGCGGTGAAGTGCGCACCGCCCGACAACAAGCCGTCGATCGACGAGCGTGATGCTTGTTTGCCGTTCCTCCGGCGGGAGATCGCTGCGCTTTCGCGTCTACGTGTCGTGGTGTGCCTTGGTGCATTCGCGTACGAAGCGGCGTGTCGAGAGTTCGACGTGAAGCCTCGTCCGAAGTTCGGTCACGGGGTGGAGGCGAATTCTCCGTCGGGAGTGATCCTGGTGTGCTCGTTCCACCCGAGTCAGCAGAACACCTTCACGGGGCGACTCACCGAGCCGATGTTCGACGCGATCTTCGACCGTGTGGCCGAATTGACAGCTGACTAGCGCTCGAGTGCTTGTTTGACCGCTGCTGCAGCTTGGGCGATGGCCTGGCCGGCATCGTCGACGAAGGCGCTCATCGAGAAGAAACCGTGGATCTGCCCGTAGTAACGCGTGAGCGTGCACGGCACACCGGCGGCGATGAGGCGACGGGCGTATTCCTCACCTTCGTCGCGCAGCGGGTCGTATTCGGCGGTGATGACGAGTGCGGGGGGCGAGGAGGCCAGTGCTGCATCGGGTGCGCACAATGGCGACACCCGTGGATCGTCTTCGCTTCCGTGACCACCGCTCAGGTAGTGGTCGCAGAACCACTTCATGGAGGAGGCAGTGAGTCGGTAGCCGTCGGCGTTGTCGACGTAGCTCTGCGATCCTCGACGGGCGTCGGTCACGGGATAGATGAGCATCTGGTGGCGGAGTGCGACTGGTTGGAGCTGTGCGACCACCGCGGCCAGATTTCCGCCCGCCGAGTCGCCTCCGACAGCGATGCGAGTGGGATCGACACCGAGTTCGGCGGCATTGTCATGGGCCCAGCGCAGTGCGTTGAGTGAGTCGGTGACCGGAGCAGGAAACGGATGTTCCGGTGCCAGGCGATAGTCGACGCTCATCACGGCGTGATTCATCGCATGGGCAAGACGACGACACACGTCGTCGTGGCTGTCGAGGCCGCCGAGCACCCAGCCTCCGCCGTGGTAGTACACGAGGAGTCCGAGATCGGTGCGATCGTTCGGTCGATACAGACGCACCGGCACACCGCCGGCGTCGAGGTCTCGGGTGTGGTGGATCGGATGTTCGGACGGCGCGATCATCGAATCGAAACCACGGCGGGCCGTCACCGGGTCCTGGGTTTCGAGGGCCGGCGCGCCGAGTTGCGCGAGTGCCTCGAGCAGAGCGGCCGACTGCGGGTGGAGGGTCACGGGGAAATCCGACCGTCAGTGGGCGGCGGGGGCCGGACCGGCGGCCTTCTTCTTCGGCGGCGGCACTCCGACCGACGGTGCCTTGTCGGCCCATTCGGGCCAGCGACGGCGGCTGACGATCGACAGAGTGCGCAACAGCTTCATCGCCACTTCGTCTTCTTGGGCTGGGCGAGCTTCGATCACACCGTCCTTGATCATGCGATCGATCACTTCTTCACCGAGTTCGGTACGCACGATCGTGAGTGTCCAGTCGTTGTCCTTGCCGATGCCGCCGGTGGCGATATCGCTGTGTTCGGCCGAGAAGTCGGGGCAGTTCTTGCACCCTTCACGCGTCCACTGATGGCATTCCTTCAAGTCGATCTCGTGATACGAGCCGTCCTTCATCCAGATCTGGAAGACACCCTTGATGTTCATCTTCACCATGTCTTGTTTCTTCAAGCCGTACTTGGCCTCGAACAGTTCGGGGAAGATCGCGTCGTCGAACGTCTTGGAACACAAGAGCCCGATGTTGAAGATGAAGGGCTTGCTCACCTTGCCGGCCTTGCGGTCCCACATGACCGGCGGCGACGACGTCTGACAGCCCATACCCACGAGGGCCAGCTTCGAGAAACCCTCTTCTTTCGCATCGCGTAGGGCGAGGGGATTGGCGCAATAGGTGTAGCGCGAGCCGGCAGTGGCGAGCACCTCTTCTTTGTTGCGGGCGAGGGCCGGCTTGGCCTTCCATGCGTCATCGGGTTCGACGCCGCTCACAAGTGCGGCTTCGATGTAGTCGTTTTCGAGGAGCCAGATGAGCATCGCCGAAACGAACCCCCCGTCCTGGCCCTTCTCGTGGGCGACTTTGTCGCTCGCCCGAGTGAGCAGCAACTGACGCCAGATACCTGCCATCTCGTCGGGTTCGCGCACACGTCCGAACAAATGCAGGTCGGCCGACTCTTCCCACTTGCGGAAACGCGGACATGCCCGTGTGCACGTCGTACAGCCCTTCTCACCGTGGAGACAGTTGGCCGGACCGAGCTCTTCCTCGAGATGGAAGGGCTTGTACTTGCCTTCTTCGTGTTCGTAACCGATGACGTCGTGAGGACATGTGACGACGCAACCAGCACATCCGGTGCACAATCCCGTGGTGACGACCTCTTCGTAGAGTTCTTTCCACTGGGCCGTCCAGCGTTCGGCTTTCGGAGTCGTAGGCTCGGTCATCGTCATGCGACCAATCTAGGTCGTGAGCGTCGAGGCTCGAACAGCCAGGCCGAGAAACGGGGGTCCTCACATGGGAATGATCGGTGAGCGCGTGGTTCGCACCGAAGACCCGGCCTTGGTCACCGGCCGCGCCACGTATGTCGACAATCTTGTGATCGACGGAGCCGTCCACGTGGTGTACGTGCGGTCCACGGTCGCCCACGCTCGTGTCGTTTCCGTCGACACCACCGATGCACGATCGATGCCCGGTGTCGTCGGTGTGTTCACCCATGCCGATCTCTTGGCCGACGGCATCGGACCGCTCCCGATCGACATGCCCCTTTTACCGGCCGACGTCCGACGTACGGCTCTGGCCGACGGCACCGTGCGATTCGTCGGCGAACTCGTCGCCGCCGTCGTGGCCGAAACCCGAGCCGAGGCTGTCGACGCCGCGGAAGCCGTGCTCGTCGACTACGAACCACTCGACGTCGTGATCGACGCCGAGGCGGCCATGGAGTCGTCCACGCTTCTCTTTCCCGATCACGGTTCGAACGTGGTCGTCACTCTGCCGGCTCTCGGGCCGATCGACTTCTCCGATTGCGACGTGGTGATCGAGAAGCGCATCGTCAATCAGCGTCTGGCTCCGAGTCCGCTCGAAATGCGCGTGGCGGCGAGTCGATGGGAAGAGCCCGACGAGTCGGGAGTGCGACGTCTCACCCACTGGCAGGCCACACAGGGCGCGCACCCGATCCGCAACCAGATCTGCACCTTCTACGGGATACCGGCCGAGCAAGTGCGCGTCATCACCCCCGACGTGGGCGGAGGTTTCGGTGCCAAGGCCTTCTTCTATCCCGAAGACCTGTTGGTGCCGTGGCTCGCCAAGCGTGTCGATCGTCCGGTTCGCTACACAGAGTCGCGCACCGAGAGCATGAACGGTCTCGGTCACGGCCGTGGCCAGATCCAGGACGTCAAGATCGGCGGTACTCGCGACGGGCGAATCCTCGCCTACGAGATGCGCGTGGTGCAGGACGCCGGTGCCTATCCGCGTTTCGGTGCCTTCTTGCCGTTCATGACCGGTCGCATGCTCACGGGCACGTACGACATCCCTCGTGCGGGGATGACTGCGTTCGGAGTTCTCACCAACACGGTTCCTACCGTGGCCTATCGCGGTGCGGGTCGCCCCGAGGCCGCAGCAGCGATCGAACGCGCCGTCGACTTGTTTGCCCGTGAGATCGGACTCGATCCAGCCGAGGTACGTCGACGCAACCTTGTTCAGTCCGATCGTTTCCCGTACACCACGGCCATGGGCACCACCTACGACAGCGGTGACTATCCGGGCGCTCTCGAACTCGCTCTGCAGGCCGCCGACTATCCCGCGTTACGGGCCGAACAAGAACGTCGACGAGCGGCCGGTGATCCGGTCCAGTTGGGCATCGGCATCGCCGTGTACGTGGAGATCACCGCCATGTCGGGCGGGTCCGAACTCGGCACGATCGAAGTGTCGACCGATGACGACGGACGCCCGTGTGCTCGCATCGTCACCGGAACCACACCGTACGGACAAGGCCATCGCACCACGTGGGCGATGCTGGCCGCCGATCGACTCGGCATTCCGTTCGAGAACATCATCGTCGTGCACGGTGACACCGACCTGGTGCGTTCGAGCGAGATCACCGGTGGTTCGCGTTCGGTGCAGCTGGGGGGTACCAACGTGTGGCGCGCGGCGGGCGCGGCGGCCGACAAGGCTCGCTCCGTCGCCGCGAACTTGCTGGAAGCCGACGTGTCCGACGTGGTGCTCGAGAATGGCAAGTTCTTCGTGGTCGGTTCGCCGGCGGCCTCGAAGGAGTGGTCCGACGTTCTCGCCGAGGCATCGAAGCGTGGTGAGTCCATCGACGGTGAAGGCGACTTCGCCCAGGCCGGTGGAACATTCCCGAGTGGCGCGCACGTCGCCGTCGTGGAAGTCGACACCGAGACCGGCAAGGTGAAGCTACGCGATGTGTTCGCGGCCGACGACGCCGGACGAATCGTCAACCCGCTTCTCGCGGAGGGCCAGATCCACGGCGGACTCGTGCAAGGAATCGGACAGGCGCTTTTCGAAGAAGTGATCTACGACGCCGACGGCAATCCGCTCACCGGCAACTTCGCCGACTACGGCTTTCCGTCCTCGGCCGAGGTGCCGAGTTTCGTGACCGTGCATCTGGCGTCGCCCTCACCGCTCAACGATCTCGGTGCCAAGGGGATCGGCGAGAGTGGCACCATCGGCGCCACACCGGCGGTGCAGAACGCGGTGGTCGACGCGTTGTCACCTTTCGGAGTCGATCACGTCGATTTGCCATGCACACCGCAACGGGTGTGGGCGGCCATCGCAGCCAGGCTCTGATCACGTCCCCAACACGTGGAAGGTCCCCGGACCGCCGACTCGACTCGTGCCGCCGATGTCGTCGATCCGGGGACTGCCCCTACCGGAGAGGAGAACCCTCCGTGCCAGCCGGCAACGATGCCGGACAGCTCTTGTGATCCGCAGGATCAGATGGCGCTGGCGCCCTCCTCACCGGTGCGGATGCGAATCAGGCGATCCACCGAGGTCACCCAGATCTTTCCGTCGCCGATCTTGCCGGTGGAAGCTGCGGCGCTGATCGCCGAGATCACCGAGTCGACCGACGTGTCGTCGACGACAACTTCGAAGCGAACCTTGGGGACGAAGTCGATCTTGTACTCCGCACCTCGATACGTCTCGCTGTGACCACCCTGGCGACCGAAGCCGCGCACTTCGCTGACCGTCATGCCCTGGATGCCGGACGCCTTCAAGGCTTCCTTCACGTCGTCGAGCTTGAATGGTTTGATGATTGCTGTGATGAGTTTCATGGTGTTCAGTCCTTCCGATGCTCAGCGGAGCACCATGTCGTCGCCGACGTAGCCGGGCATACCGTGTTCGTGAGTGTCGAGACCTTCGATCTCTTCCTGCTCGCTCACTCGCAGACCCATGGTCTTCTTGATGGCGAAGAAGAGGATTCCGGTGGTCACGGCGACCCAAGTAGCGATGATGAGGACCATCAGGATCTGCACGATGAGCTGATCGAGACCTCCGCCGTAGAAAAGACCGGCCTTCTCACGTCCGAGGAAGGCGTCGTCGTAGCGGGCGAACAGACCGATGGCGATCGTTCCCCACGCACCGCACACGCCGTGGACGCTGATGGCACCGACCGGATCGTCGATTCGGACCTTGTCGAAGTAGAGAACCGAGAAGACCACGATGAATCCGGCGATTCCACCCGTGATGAGGGCACCGAGAACGTTCATGGTCCCGCAACCGGCCGTGATTCCGACCAGACCGGCGAGAACGCCGTTGCCCACCATGGCCATGTCGACCTTGCCGGTCTTGAACCACACGGTGGCCAGAGTCACCGCACCACCGGCCGCCGCGGCGACGAGGGTGTTGACGGCGATCCACGCCACGTAGTTGTCGGCAGCGAGTTCGGAGCCAGGGTTGAAGCCGAACCAGCCGAGCCACAAGATGAACACGCCGAGCATGGCGAGCGGAATGCTGTGGCCGGGAATGGCCTTCGGCTTGCCGTCGGGGCCGTACTTGCCGATACGAGGTCCGAGGAACATGGCTCCCATGAGAGCGGCGACGCCACCGGTCATGTGCACGATCGACGAACCGGCGAAGTCGGAGTAGACGGCGTCACCGATGTTGATCTTCGAGATGAGACCGCCTCCCCAGGTCCAGTGCACGACGACCGGATAGATGAAGGCGGTCATCACGGCGCTGAAGACGAGGTAGGCCTTGAACTTCGTGCGTTCGGCCATGGCTCCCGATGCGATTGTCACGGCCGTGGCTGCGAACACCACCTGGAAGAAGAAGAAGGTGGGTGTGGTGAGTGTTCCGACGCCGCTCGATCCCCATTCGAACGGGTTCGACCCGCTGAGGACCCAGCCACCGAGGCCGATGAACCAGCCGCCGTCACCACCGAAGGCGAAGGCGTAACCGACGGCGAGAAACATGACGACGCCGATCATGGCGTCGGCGAAGTTCTTGGCGAAGATGTTCACGACGTTCTTGGCGCGGGTGAGTCCGGCTTCGAGCAACGCGAAGCCGGCCTGCATGAAGAAGACGAGACATCCGGCGATGATCAGCCAGAGATTGTCGAGAGCGGCTTGGACACCGTCCACGGCCGCCATGGGATCGGCGTCTTCCGCGAGGGCGATACCGGGAAAAGCCAACGCAATGGCGGTGGCTCCGGCGATGCCCTGCGAGAGACGTAATGCTTTCTTTCGCATGAGGTTCTCCTTCTGAGGGGACTCGGGTGATGGGGAAGTCCGTCCACGCTGACGGGATGTGCGGGACGGACCTCGTTGTCTCGTCACCACGACACGAGTGAACGTACGAGCCCTGTGTTTCTCGATCGTCTGGAGAATGTTTCGTCTCTGTGACCGCTTCGTCCGATCCGATGTCGGTCGGGGAGCGAAATCTCAGGTGGCCAGAACTCGTCGGGCCTCGTCGACGGCGTCGGGCTGCAACATCCAGCCCCGGCTACGCACGGTTCGGATCGACTCGGGGCCAAGTACTCGGCGGATGGCCACCAAGAGCGAATCGCAACGACGGCTGTTGAGACCGGTCAGACCGGCTCGGCGAGCCAATTCGGCTCGACTGACGACTCGCCCCTCACACTCGAGAAATGCCTGGAGAACAGCGGTTTCTTGAGCCGTGAGCGGGGGAGTCGAGGTGAGTAGGGCGTCGGGGTGGCCGTCCATGGCCTCCGACCGTAGAAATCGGTCATGACAGGTCTGTGGGCACGGTGTGAACGCTGTGTGAACGACGACCCAGGAACCGTTGTCTCCGAATTGTCCCGTCGCGTCATGTGTCGGTGAGAATGACCGAATGGAACTCAGTTACCCCTCCGACGCCGAAGAATTCCGCCAGGAGATCCGCACCTGGCTGGAAGCGAGTCTCCCGAAAGGGTGGGGTCAGCCGGGCTTCGAAATGTCGGCTGAAGACCGCAAAGCGTTCAACGAGACCTGGCCGACGAAGTTGTTCGAAGGCGGATGGATCTGCGCGACGTGGCCGACCGAATACGGCGGCAAGGGCCTCTCCACCATGCAAGGTGTCGTGTTGGCCGAGGAGTTCGCTCGGTTGAAGGCGCCGCTGCGCGCCGACTTCTTCGGTGACACGCTCGTCGGACCCACCTTGTTGCAGTGGGGAACCGAAGAGCAGAAGAAAGAGTTCCTGCCCAACATCTTGAACGGAAAGACACGTTGGTGTCAGGGCTTCAGTGAACCGAACTCGGGTTCCGACCTCGCATCGTTGAAGACATCAGCTGTTCTCGACGGTGACGAGTGGGTCATCAACGGCCAGAAGGTCTGGACGACCGGAGGCCATCACGCCGACTATTGCTTCTTGCTCACGCGTACCGATCCCGATGCGACCAAGCACAAGGGCATCTCGTATCTCCTCGTACCGATGCGACAAGAAGGTGTGGAGGTGCGCGGCATCGTTCAGCCCGATGGCACGGCCGAGTTCTGTGAAGTGTTCTTCACCGATGCTCGTTGTCCGAAGGACAACGTGGTGGGTGGCGTGAACAATGGTTGGAAGGTCGCCAACTCCACTCTCGCGTTCGAGCGCGGCATGAGTGCGACTACCGGTTACCGCCGCTTCGAAGAGGAGTACCGCCTCATGAAGCAGGCCGCCACCGAGAACGGGTCGATCGAACACGAAGGTGTGCGCCAGCGCCTCATGCGTTACTACACCAAGATCCAGATCCTGCGCTTCAACGGTCTGCGTTCGCTCACCGCAACGCTGAACGGTTCGAAGGACCTCGGCGTCATGGCGCTTGGCGCCACCAACAAGATGTTCTGGTCGGAGATGCACAAGGAGGCCATGGAGTTGGCCCTCGACATCTTCGGAGCCGAGTCGATGCTCGTCGACGCCGCGTCGTCAGCGTCGTGGCCGGGTGTGGCGCGCGAGCGACGTCGTTCGGGTTACCCCGTCAGCCCGATGATGTCGGCATTCTTCTTCAGTCGCTCCGAGACCATCTGGGGTGGAACGAGCCAGATCCAGCGCAACATCGTGAGTGAGCGCGTGCTCGGCCTGCCGAAGGAGCCCTCACCTAGTTGACCGAACGCATATTGACACCCCGTCTCCTTGCGGTGATGGGGGCGACGCTCGCGTATTACGTGTGCGTCGGAATCCTGATCCCGGTCCTGCCGGTGTTCGTCGAGAACGGTATGGGTTCGGGAGAGGCGATGGTCGGTGCATCGGCCGTGGCCTTCAGTTTGGCGGCGGTGTTGTCGCGGCCTCTCATCACCTGGGTGGGAGTTCATTCGGGTCGGCGGGCGTTGATGCTCGGCGGTGCTGTGGTGGGCGCTCTCGGTGGCTTCGGCATGATGACCGTGACCGAGCCGTGGCAGTTGATGCCGCTACGTGCTCTCATGGGAGTCGGCGAAGCAGCGTTGTTCGTGGGTGCGTCGACGATCGTCGTCGAGTCCACACCGCAACATCGACGAGCCGAGGCGGCGAGTTATCTCTCGCTGTCGGTGTTCGGCGGATTGTCGGTGGGGCCGATCATTGGTGAAGCGGTACTCGGAGATGTTGCGTCGTCGGCTCGTGGCATCGGTGTCGGCAACTTCGATGCGGTGTTCGCTCTCGTCGGTACTGCCGCTCTGATCGCCGCCCTGGTGTCGTTCGCTGCTCCCCATTGGGTGGGGGAACGAGTCGAACCAGAACCCTTCAAGTGGCTGGAACGCGACGCCGTGTTCCCGGGATTCGTGCTCGCCTGTGGAATCGCATCATGGACTGCTTTCAGCACCTTCTTGCCGACCTTTGCCAAGGGCCAAGGGATCGAGCGGTCGGCACCCTTTTTCGTTCTGTACAGCGTGATCTGTATTGCAGTGCGGTTGTTCGGGGCGACGTGGCCCGAACGCTGGGGACTGCGGAGAACTGTGACCGGGGCCATGACCACCATCTTCTTCGGAATGATTCTCGTCTCGTTCTTCGGTCGCGAGTCGGGAATCTGGATGTCGACGGCTCTCATGGGGCTCGGAATGTCGTTCCTCTACCCGTCACTCCTCGCCATGAGTGTGAACAACGTGAGCCCGGCCAAGAGGGTCGCCGTGGTGTCGAGCTTCACCATGTTCTTCGAAGTGGGCGCCACGGTGAGCGGTCTCGTTCTCGGTGGAGTCGGTGAGCTCATGGGCAAACGATCGATCTTCATTGGTGGGTCGATGTTCGCGGCCATGGGCCTCGTTGCGTTGTTGTCGACTCGCCGGGCGCCGGCCGAGCCGCAGGTGTCAGTGACTGGTGGTTGACGGTTCTCCGGGTTGCATGGCCGAATTCGAGCGCAACGGCCGAGCCGGCACACGGAAGGCGATGATCGCGGCCACGAAGATGATCGGTACCGCAGCCCAGAACACGATCGTGATGGCATCGGTCATCACATCCAGCGCCAGTGCTTTTTGTTCGTCGGGCAAGTCGGCGATTGCGGTCGGACGTCGAATCAATGTCTCGTCGATACGACCCGAGATGCGGGAGTTGAAGAGCGCGCCGTAGGCAGCCAGACCGATCACTCCGCCTAGTGAGCGCATGAAGAGAACGAGCGACGAAGCGATCCCCATCTCGTGGGGCTGCACGGCGTTCTGCACCGCCAACGTTCCGGTGGGCATGAGCGCACCCAGCCCCACGCCGATCAGAGCCGATCCGATCATGGCCACGATGATGTAGCCGTCGCCGGGGCCGAGTGTGGTGAGAACGAGAAGCGCAACGAGGGTGACGACCGTGCCGAATGGTGGCCACACTTTGTACGAGCCGGTCTTGGAGGTACGTCGACCGATGATCGTGGCCGAGAAAGCAACCGAGACCGCAAGAGGAGTGAGGAGAAGTCCGGAATTCGTCGGCGAGACACCGGTGACTGCCTGCAGGTACAGGGGGAGAAAGGCGTTCGTTCCGTAGAACACCGTGCCGACGAGGAACATCATCGGGATCACGGTACGTACCACGTCGATCGAGAACATCGACATCGGGATGATGGGTTCGGGGGCCTTCAGTTCCCATTTCACGAAGACGACAGCTCCGACCACCGAGAGAAGAAGAAGTCCGAGTGTCGAGATGTGCACCCATCCGTTCTCCTCGCTGGCCCAAGCCAGAGCGAGGATGAGAGATGCAACAGAAAGGACGAGAAGGAAAGCCCCCCAGTAGTCGACTTTGCGCTGCACTCTCGTGAAGGGAAGCCGGAGCGCACGGTCGGTGATGACGAGGGCGATCAGACCGAGCGGCAAATTGATGAGGAAGATCCAACGCCAACTGGTGTTGTCGACGATGAATCCTCCGATGAGAGGTCCGATCACGCTCGTCACGGTGAACACGCTCGTGATGAAGCCCACGTATCGACCGCGTTCGCGCGGGGCCACCACGTCGCCGATGATCGCAAACGACAAAGAGAAGAGTCCGCCGCCTCCGATTCCCTGCACGCCTCGCGAGAGGATCAGTTGCAGCATGCTCTGCGAAATTCCACAGAGGAGTGATCCGAGGACGAACGTGATGATGGCGATCTGGAAGAGCAGGCGACGTCCGTAGAGATCGGAGAGTTTGCCGAACAAAGGTGTGGAAGCAGTCTGAGTGAGGAGATATGCGGTACCGACCCATGCGTAGGACTTCACACCGCCGAGTTCGCCGACGATGGTGGCAAGGGCCGTGTTGATGATCGTGCCGTCGAGAGCCGACAGGAACATGCCAGCCATGACGCCGCCGAAGATCGTGTAGATCTGCTTCTTCGAGAGTTCGGGGATGGGGGTGGCGTTGGTCATGGGGGGCTCCAGTAGTTGTACGGTACAACGAAAACTGCCGATCCCAAAAGTTCTCTGATGGGCCAAGATGTGACATGCCCCCGAAGACTGATCCCGATCTCGTCCGTCGGACCATCGACTCGCTCGTGGGCCCATTGGTGTTGGTGGCGTCGGCCACCGGTTTGCGGGCTGTCGACTTCGGCATCGATCCCCGCCGGGAGTCGATTCCGGAGGGCCTCTCGGAGATTCTCGACCGGGCCGAATGTCAGTTGGCCGAGTACTTCGCCGGCGAGCGGCAGGTTTTCGACTTGCCGCTCGAACCCGATGGAACGTCGTTTCAGCTGTCGGTGTGGCAGGTGCTCCACACGATTCCCTACGGCGAGACGATCTCGTACGGCGAACAGGCCCGTCGGCTCGGCGATGCGAGGAAGGCTCGGGCGGTGGGTGGTGCAAACGGACGTAACCCTCTGCCGATCGTGGTGCCGTGCCATCGGGTGATCGGCGCGTCGGGTGCGCTCACCGGATTCGGTGGCGGAGTTCCCATCAAGGAGTCGCTGCTGCGACTCGAGCGAGAGGTGGCGTCGTGCGTCTCCCGGTGAGAGGTTCGGGCGACGACCCGCGACTTTCGGAGTTGTTCGCCAAGGGTCTTACTGGTCCAGAGGGCGACCCGCTCAACATCTTCGGAGTGCTCGGTAATCACCCCGACATGTTGAAGCGCTGGCTGGTGTTCGCTACTCATGTGTTGTCGAAGAACACGTTGTCGGCGCGCGATCGCGAATTGCTCATTCTGCGCACCGGCTGGAACTGCGGCTCGAAGTACGAGTGGGGGCAGCACGTGGTGATCGCTCGTGATTGCGGAATCAGCGATGCCGAAATCGAGGCAGTCAAGGAAGGTCCGTCGGCGACATCATGGTCGAGCCACGACCGAATGCTGCTCACGGCGGCCGACGAACTCCATCAGCATCAGACGTTGAGTGATCACGCCTGGAACGGGCTCACGGCTACTTATTCCACCGAACAGGTTCTCGACGTGATCGCAACCGTTGGCAACTATCACTTGGTGGCGATGTTCTTGAACAGCACGGGAGTTCCGCTCGACGCCGGTGTACCTGACGATCCCGACGTCGGTCGACGCTGACGCTCAGCGGCGTTTCGCTTGTACCGACTGTTCGCGCCGCTTGCGCGCCGCTTCTTGTTCGGCGGCCTTACGAGCCTTGCGCTGTTCACGTAGCGCGGCTCGCTCGGGTGTCTCTTCCTTCTCGAGGACGATCGGTGCGGTGGTAGTGACCTCGGCCGGCGGAAGTTTGTAGTCGTCGTTCGTTTTCAGGATGCGGATGATGTGAGGGGAGGCGACGGCCTCACCGCATACCACGGTGGCCAGCATCATCTGAGTGGGGACGAGGCCATGCTTCTTCACGATTTCCGGAAGAATGTCGAGGAGTTGTTCTTCACTCGGGTCGTCAGCATCTTCGCCGAGCACTTCGATGCAGTCGGTCAGACAGTCGTCGGTGAGGAGAAGCGACAGTCGTTCGAGATCGCCGTTGATACGGCCTTTGTTGGCAGTTTCGCGGATCGCGGCCACCAAGCCAGCGTCGTCGAGCTCGGACCCTTTCACGCTGGCGATGTGCTGGACGGCGTCCTGGTTCTCCTCGTCGAGAGCCTGGTAGCGACGGACGAGTTCGGCGTCGTCGAGGTTGCGAAAAGCACGATCGAGGAGCGAGAGGGCGACGAGACGGGTCTTGACCTGGTTCACAGTTGTTGAAGGCTAGCCGTGCGAATGCACGTGGACGCAGTTGTCGGAGGCGACAGAATGGCGCCATGACCGATTCGTTGAAGGCACGCCTGCAGGACGACCTCACTCTCGCCATGAAGGCGAACGATGATCTCACCAAGTCGACCGTGCGTATGTTGCTTGCGGCCGTGATGAATGCCGAGGTAGCCGGCAAGGAGGCCATCACGTTGAACGACGCGCAGGTGATCGCCGTGTTGCGCTCGGAGGCCAAGAAGCGAGTCGAATCGGCCGAGGTCTACGAACAGGCCGGACGAACCGAATTGGCCGACAAAGAAAGGGCCGAGTTGTCGGTGATCGAGAAGTATCTGCCGGCCGCCATGGACGAGGCGGCATTGCGCGCCATCGTCGACGAGGAAGTTGCTGCGGCCGCGGCGGGTGGTCAGTCGGGCCCGAAGGCCATGGGTGTGGTGATCAAGGCGGTGAAAGAACGCGTCGGTGAGGGTGCCGATGGCGCAGCCATCGCTGCCGCTGTGAAGTCCGCTCTCGCCTGATGTCGAACGCGCCAGTGGCGGCCCGGAGATCCGGACCGCCACCGACGGGTTAGGGGAGAAGTTGTCGTTGTGATCAGCAGAGCACTGATCAGAGCGGCATCATCGCCGAGACTTTCACCTCCATGGTGTCGCTCTCGCCCAAGCGATTGGTCGCTGTGACGGTGAGAATGTCGCCCTCGCTCACCGGCAATCCGCTGATCGTCCAGATCGAGCTGTCACTGTCGCTGCTACCGAGCGTGGCGTTCTTGGTGATCGGGAAGCGAACCGGTCCAGTCGAGCTCGTGAAGCGAACGGTCACCGTCTGGATGTCGGCGAGGAGAAGTGTCGAACCCTCGTTTACGAAGATCGTCATCTTGTACTTCAGGCCATCGGCGAACACGAGGGCTCCGTCGATCTCGGGGACCACATTGATCGTGGGCATGATCTCCGGCACGTCGATGTCGAGTTCGAAGTCCCAGTCGTCACCGGGCGTGACGGAGGTGTCTTCTTCGGGTGCGACTTCTTCCTCGGGTGTGACGGAGGTGTCTTCTTCGGGTGCGGCTTCTTCCTCAGGGGTGACGGTGGTGTCCGCTTCCGGTGCGATCTCTTCCGGGGTCACAGTTTCGGGAGCGACCGGTGTGTCGTCGGCGGCCGGAGCCACCGGAGCGGCCGGTGCCACCGGGGCGATCTCGGGCAGGACTTCGGCGACGAGGCCGGGGTCGGCCTGAGCGACGACGTCGGCGAGTTCGCTGGCGTCACCACTCTGGGCGGCGGCCAACAGGAGCTCGACGAGGGCCTGCTTCTCGGCCTCGGCCGAGCTGTCGGTGTTCTTGCCGCCGCAAGCGGCGGTTCCGGCGACCAATCCGGCCACGGCGATGGTGGCGAGGACGGTCTTCTTGATGGTGAGGTTCTTGGTGGTCTTCATGGCGGTTGTCCTTTCGATTGGTGTGCACCTTGTTGCTGCACACCGGACAAGAGCCACGACCTCAGCCGTCCTCGCGCTTTTCCTCACAAATTTCCGAATCTTCACGCATGACCCCTCTGAACAGGTGGTTCAGGGTCAGTCGCAGTGAGATGAGAGTCGGAACTGGTTGAAGTGTCTAGTTTGGGGGGGTCACCCCAGGAGGAATGTCATGAATTCATCGCGCACCGAGTCAGCAACGGCCCGCCGTCGACGGGCAGCCCGCCGTTTCGTGGTGGGTATGGCCGTGGTGGCATTCGCCTCCGTCGGTTGCGGTGATGATGCCGAGCCCATTCCGGCCGAGGCAATCTCGGAAGGCAGCCTCGAGAGCGAAGTGGGAACTTTTTGTGATCCGACGGATTCGACTTTCGACAGAGACGCCTACCTCGGGGGTGACTGTCACTTGGCGGCCTGCGACGCTGAGAGCGAGCTCTACAACCAATTAGTCGTCGACAAGGGGATCTGTCCCGACTTGAACGACGGGCGGCCGGACGATTCCACGACCACGTCGACCGTCGACTCGACCGATGCACCCACCACTACTGTCGCTGACGAATCAGACGACACCGAGGCTCAAGAGGAGTCGACGGTTCCGGCCACGACGAGCAAGCCAGTGACGCGCACCGTTCCTCCGACCACAGCTGCGCCGACGACGACGGCTGCACCCACGACGTCGACCACGTCGTCGGCGCCGCCCACCACCAAGAAGCCCGGTGCGACCACCACGTTGCCGCGGGTCGGTGGAACCTCGACTCTCCCGTAAGGACGAAGGCGACGCGTCAGAGAATCTGCGAGAGGAAGAGCTTGGTGCGCTCTTCCTTCGGATTCGTGAAGAAGTGCTCAGGAGTTCCGACTTCCACGATTTCGCCCGACTCCATGAACACGAGTCGGTCGGCCACTTCACGGGCGAATCCCATCTCGTGCGTGACGACGATCATCGTCATTCCCGAATGCGCCAGTTCCTTCATGACGTCGAGAACTTCTTTGATCATCTCGGGGTCGAGAGCCGACGTGGGCTCGTCGAAGAGCATGACGCGTGGTTCCATGGCAAGCGATCGGGCGATGGCCACGCGCTGCTGCTGACCGCCCGACAACTGCCCCGGGAACTTGGCGGCCTGCTCGGGAATGCCCACTCGCTCGAGGAGTTCCATCGCCTTGGCCACGGCCTCGGCCTTGGGCTTCTTGCGTACCCAGATGGGGGCGAGCGTCACGTTGTCGAGAACGGTGAGGTGCGGGAACAGGTTGAACTGCTGGAACACCATGCCGACTTCGGAGCGGATCTTCTCGATGTTGCGCAAGTCGTTGGTGAGTTCGACACCGTCGACGACGATCGAGCCTTCCTGGTGCGCTTCGAGACGGTTGATGCAGCGAATGAGTGTCGACTTGCCCGACCCCGATGGTCCAAGGACGACCATCACTTCGCGGTCTTTGACCGTGATGTCGACACCTCGCAGGGCCTGGAAGTCCCCGAACCACTTCTTGACGCCGCGACAGACGATCATGTCTTTGCGTCCGGCCAGTTCTTCGGTGAGTGCTCGATCGGCGATGGTCATGGCATTGGCTCCTGTGCGTGGCTCAGCGGGCTTGTCCCGCTTGCAACTTCTTCTCGAGGTTCTGGGCCGACTTCGACATGCTGTAGGTGAAGACGAAGTAGACGACGGCGATGAACAGCAGTGCCGGCCTCTTCTGTCCGAGGAAGTCGGGCTGGTTGGGAATGGTGGAGTTGGCGATGCGCAGAATGTCGAAACCGCCGACGATGGCGATGAGCGACGTCTCTTTGAAAGTGGCGATGGCCTGACCCACGAGGTTGGGGATGGCCACGCGCAACGCTTGTGGCAACACGACGAATACGGTTCGTTGCACGGTGGTGAGCCCTAGGGCGTCCGATGCTTCGTACTGGCCACGACGAACGCTCTGAAGACCACCGCGCAGGTTCTCGGCCATGTAGGCGGCCGAGAACAACGTGTAGCCGATGAACACAGCGGCCAGGTCGCTGATACCCATACCTCGCGGCAGGAAGAGCGGAAGCATGATCGAGAAGAAGAACAGCACCGTGATGAGCGGAACGCCGCGCACGACTTCGACGAACGTGGTCGACAGGACGCGGAAGATCGGCATCTTCGACGTGCGAGCGAGCGACAGCAGAACACCGAGGGGGAACGACGCCAACATCACGTAATAGGCGATCGTCACGGTGAGCACCAGACCGCCGAGGAACGGCGGCGCACTGATCACGAGAGTGGACTCGGTGTTGATTGCTGTGAGCAGCCAATGCACGATCACGATGAGGCCGATCCAACTTCCGGCCAGTCTGATGCGAGCCGAACGCTCACCGGCGAAGGTGGGCACGAGCAGGGTGATGAGGCCGACGAGGAGGAACGAGATGCGAACCTTCTGGAGCATCGGATACCAACCGACGAAGGCGGCGACCCAGTTGAAGATGGCGAAGGCCACCAGGACGGCTCCGACACCACGAGCCAGGTCGCCGCGACCCGGGCGAGCGAGCACGTAGAGGAGAGCTCCTCCGCCGAGTGCGAAGGCGACGGCGATCGGAACGTCGACCGACCAGACACGACCCCAGTCGAAGGCCGGGTCGCGCAACACGAGGAACAGCACGAAGGCCGGTCCGATCACCCACCAGACGATCAGGGCTCGTCGCATGACGGGTGCGAAGCGAGCGGCGAGGATTCGTCCGCCGAAGAAGGCGACGAGCAGAACGACGAAGAGAACCGTCCACGGGACCTTGGTGCTGCTGGCGACCGACACGCCGCGTTCGATGGTGAGTTCGCCGTCACTGAACGAATGACGCCCGAACGGCAGGATCCAGATCAGCGCGACGATCACCGCTGACGCTCCCGTGAGCAGCCGGGCGAACGGCACGAACCGGAGATGGGCGGCCGGGACCAGACGTTGGACGGAGAGGCCTCCCACGGCCAACAGCGCCCCCACGATGTACATGCCGTTGCGAATACTGCTCGGCGCCACGCTCGGGGCGATCAGCGCGCACATCAACAAGAACACACCGAATCCGACGGATCCGACGACGAGTCGTCGAACGGTGACGGCGGGGTTGATGTTCCAGGCTGCGAAGCTCGAACCGATGGCGAAGAACACGATGCCGGCCGCCACCCAGATTCGGACGAACTGATCGGTCGGATAGTTGTAGGTCATGAGAAGTCGGATGTTGGTGGCCACCGACTCCCAATCGGACTCTTCGGAGAACACCTGGCCGAGAAGCCAACGCAGTAGGCCGAAGATCACCAACGAGAAGAAGAGCGTCTGCAGGGTGTTGCCGATCGACGAGAAGAGGTTGTCGCGCACCCAGCGCCCGGGGGAGGGGAGTGCTGTCTCGGGCTGACGTGACGTGTTGGAGAGCGAGGTGTCGGTCATGTCAGCGCTCCACGATGGCCAGTCGGCGGTTGATGTAGTTCACGATCGACGAGATCGTGAGTGAACAGGCGAGGAAGAACATCATGTAGATGCTGAACACGGCGAGCGTCTGCGAGTTCTTGTTGTAGACCGTCTGGCCCACCTGCACGACTTCGGAGAAGCCGACGGCGATACCGAGCGATGTGTTCTTCGTGATGTTGAGGTACTGGTTGCCGAGTGGCGGCATGATCACCCGGAAGGCCTGCGGAAGGATGACCTTGCGCAGAGCCTGGCCGCGTGAGAGGCCGAGCGCAGCGGCTGCCTCACCCTGACCACTCGGAACGGCCAGGATTCCGCCGCGTACGACTTCGGCGATGAAGGCCGAGGTATAGAACACGAGGCCGAAGAAGAGCGAGGCGTAGAACACCGACATGGTGAGGCCAGTGGGCGCGTAGTTCACGAAGCGTCCGTCGCTGAGAGTGGGCTTCATGGCGTCGAACGGCTGAGAGCCTCGTCCGTCACCGAACTTGTCGGCCACCACTCCGAAGAAGTCGCGCCCCGAGTTGACGATCCAACTCGACAGGCCGGGCCAGAGTCGTAGAACGACGAAGATCGCGATGAGCGCGGCGAGTCCGGTGAAAATGAGTCGGAACCAGTCATCATCGATCAACTTGGCGAGTCCGGCTGGTGTGCGTCGGCTGTCGAGGAACTTCTTGATACGCCAGGCCGCGGCACCGACGGCCAACAGACAGAGAACGATCTGCATGACACCTTGCGGGATGGAACCCCAGGCGTCTTCGATTCCCTCGAAGATCGGACCGAGGAACGACATGATCGGGTTGGCGAACCAACTGATCACGAGAGCGACCACCACGAGGCCGAATGTCTTCGAGCCGACCCGTTGGTTGCCCCCCAATCGTTCCTGGCTGGCAACCAAGCGACGACGGACGAACCAGATACCGACGAATAGAACGAGGAAGAGTGAGAGGAATTGGTAGAAGCCGTCGTCGAGGAACACTCGTGGAATCGAGATGCCCTTCTGCGACACGATCACCCAACCCTTGATGGGTCCGGTGTCGGCCGTGAGAGATCCGAGCGAGCCGAGGATGGCGAGCCAGAAGATGATTTGAACGAGAACGGGCACGTTGCGCAAGGTCTCGACGTAGATCGACGATGCCTTCCGCGCCACGTAGTTCTTCGAGAGTCGGGCGACGCCGACGAGCACGCCGAGGATGGTGGAGAAGATGATCCCGGCGAAGGCCACACGGAACGTGTTGACCATGCCGACCCACAGGGCACGACTCATGGTGAGTCGGCGCTCGGGTGAGTCGACCGTCTGGATGCCGTCGCCCAATTGGAAGTTGGAGGGATCGTCGAGCCAGTCGTAGCCGACCGGAATGCCTTTGGCATCGAGGTTGGTGCGGGCCTGGGTGATGAGGAACCAGAAGCCAGCGAGAACCGTCAGCAGGACGACGATCTGCAGCAGCCACTTGAGCAGGGTCGCATTACGCCAGAACGGCGGTCGTCCTTGACTGAACGATGCAAGAGATGTGGTGTCGGTCGTCGACGTCACCGGAATTCGGTCCCCCCGAAATCGAATGGATGTGGAGATGAAGTTCTGGCCGGGCCCGAAGACCCGGCCAGAACGTCACACGTACTGAATGCTCTGAGGTGGTGCCTCAGCGAGCCGGCGGTGCGTACATCAAACCGCCATCGGTCCAGAGGGCGTTGGCCGAGCCAGCGCGCACGAGTCCGACCGGGGTCAGGTTGGCGTCCCAGATCTCCTGGTAGCTACCGACCAGCGAGATGACGTTGTAGAAGGCGTCAGCCGACAGACCCATCTTGGTCTGGAGCTCACCTTCGCCACCCATGAGGCGCTGCATTTCCGGTCCGAAGTCGCCGGCGAGAGCGGCGTCTGCGTCACCCGAGGTCACGCCGTATTCGTCGGCGATCAGAGTTGCGTAGACGGTCCAGTTCACAGCGTCGGCCCACTTCGAGTCGTTCTGCGCGTACACGGGGCCGAGCGGCTCCTTCGAGATCGGCGTGGCGGGGAAGATGACCCACTCTTCACCCTCGGGCTGCTGGGCGGCCTTACGGCCGACGAGACCCGAACCGTCGGTGGTGATCACGTCACAGGTACCGGCGATGAAGGCATCGGTCACCTGGTCGTAATCCTCGAAGGTGGTGAGGGTGATGTTGATGCCGAGCTGACCAGCGAGTTCCGAGATGTTGGTCTCGGTCGTGGTGCCGGCGTTGGTGCACACCACGGCGCCGTCGACTTCGTCGACCTGCGATGACGAGGTGAAGCCGTCGCTTGCGCGACCCATCAACTGCTGACCGTCGTAGTAGGTGGTGGGACCGAAGTCCATGCCCACTTCGGTGTCACGGCTCTGTGTCCAGGTGGAGTTACGCATGAGGACGTCGACTGCACCGGTCTGCACGGCGGTGAAACGCTCGGCGGCGGTGAGCGACGTGAACTCGACGGCGTTGGCGTCACCGAGAACGGCGGCGGCTACGGCGCGGCAATAGTCGGCGTCGATACCTTCCATCGAACCGTCGGCCTGGGTGTACGAGAAGGCGACGGCGGCACCCGACACACCACAGTTGAGCGTGCCACGGGCGATCACGGCGTCGAGGACGCTGCCACCCTCGGCCACGTCGACGACTTCCGGAACTGAGGTGTCCGAGCTGTCACCACCGGCGACAGTGCTCTCGGTAGATGCTTCGTTGCTGGATGAGCTGGAATCGTCACCACCGCAGGCGGCCAGAACGAGCGTGGCGGCTGCGGCGACGGCGAGAGCTCGTGTGCGTGTCAAACGCATGTGTGTCTCCCCTTGCTGTTGCGGTCACGGACAGGTAGATCCGACCAGGTGAACGGTCCCCGTCACATGAACTGATGTGAAGTGTCCAGGGTAATGAGATTCCGCAGAGGCCCGAACAGATGTCACTTTCGCGACGAATTCGCGAACTTCGGTCGAATTCACGGCGAATCCGCGTTGGGCGCGCTTCTCGGCTTGCGCCACCATGCCAATCGGCGAGCCCATCTGAACGAGAGCCGATCCGCTTTCGCCGGGCACCACCGCCGAGAGTACGGATGTACCTCCCCACTCGCGGCGGCTGCCGTCGGGGCGGGTGGCGCGCACGATCACGTCGGGTCCTACCGAGGTCGCGCGGGTCGATGTGGGGGTGACGATTGCGGCCGTGCGTTCGGGGTCGTTGGTGATCCACTCGTCGAGGTCGATCGTCGCCAGGTTGGTCGTCTCGTCGGCGATGAGCAGTGCCAGATCGACACGGTCATCGAATGCGATGTAGCCGATCGACTTGTCGTGCATCGGGATGTCGATCCTGCGCGAGTCGCGCACGTTGTGCGCGGCGGTGAGATACACCCCGTCGTCGAGTCGAATCGCCGCACCTCGCACGATGCGGTTGGTGCACGAGAGCGATTCGACGTTCACGACGCGCGTCGTGTCGAAACCGCGAGCAGCTGGAACGGTGTCCGGATCGTCGCCGCAACCGACGAGCGCGCTCGCCATCAGTGAACACCCGATCAACAAGCGGGCCGTGAGTCGACGTGATGACGGCATCGGCGCGCCCACGGTAGGAATCGGACCTACGACCTTCTGCTCCGGAGGCAGACGCTCTATCCACTGAGCTACGTGGGCAACGGCGTCAGGCTAGCGGTCGGATTTCGTGGCGAGTTCCGTTGATTAGGGTCGAGACATGGTTCGAAGAGCAGCTCTTGTCGTCGCCCTGCTGGCCCTCGCGTCGTGTGGGGGCTCCAGCGACGATTCGAGTAGTGGAGTCTCCGAGTCGTCAGTGGCCGCTACGACGGTGCCGACCACTGTGCCGGCGACGACTGTCGCGCCCGAGACCACTGCGACGCCCGAGACGACTACGGCACCCGTCACGACTCCTCCACCCGAGACGACCGCTACGCCCGACACCACTTCGGCACCGACGACGACATCGGCCCCCACCACCACGGCCGCGCCCACGATCGTGCATTCGTTGGCCAGCTTCGACTACCACGACATGCCGGCCTTGGGGAATCCGAACATTCGGGGGACGGGATGCGGAAGTGGTCAGGACGGCGATCCGACTCTTGGCGATCAGCTTCCTGATGGCATCTGGTACGGAACTCTGGGCCCGATCTACGAGGATTACGAGTCGACCGAAGGTGCCGACTACGGATACGCACGTATTTACGAATCGGGCGTGGAGATCGACCTGTGGTGTGTGTACACCGGAGAACTCGGCGTCCAACTGTTCGCCGGGTGCGAGTCGGTCGCTGCCGATTGTGCGTATGAGTCGCGTCCCGACTGGTACCCCGAGGACAAGACGAACCGTCTCCGATCCGTGCCCTTCGCCGGGTCACGTCGGTGGCCGGTCTGGATCGCCGTGAACGGAGGCTCGCTCACCGGATTGCTCGCCACCTGCAACCTGTACGCACCGGTGAATTGACGAGCCCTGACCAGGCAAAGAAGCGGGGGAAACGCACCGACTCCGGCCACAATGGACGACCATGGCCGACCCCCTCGTCACCCTTGCGGCACGTCTGCAGCCGGCGTTCGACGCCGTGGCCGGTCGAACAGGGGTCGATCCGGTGGTGCGCCCGTCCGATCGAGCCGACGCCCAGGCCAATGGCGCCCTGGCCCTGGCCAAAGAGTTGGGGCGTCCACCGCGTGAGGTGGCCGAAGCGGTTCTCGCCGAAGCACTGACACTGCCCGATCTGCGCGCCACACTCGAAGTGGCCGGTCCCGGGTTCTTGAACATCGTCGTACACGACGACTTCCTCGCCGACGAGATCGCCGCGGTGTCGGCCGACGAACGCCTCGGTGTGCGACCGGCGAATCCCACCCGTCGCGTCGTGGTCGACTATTCGGCTCCCAACGTCGCGAAAGAGATGCACGTCGGCCACTTGCGTACCACCGTGATCGGAGACTCGTTGGTGCGCATGCTCGAGTTCGTCGGCCACGAGGTGATCCGCGAGAACCACATCGGCGACTGGGGCACGCCGTTCGGAATGCTCATCGAGCATCTACTCGACCTCGGCGAAACCGAAGCGGCCGATCATCTGTCGCTCGGCGATCTCGACGGTTTCTACAAGCAGGCGCGAGCCAAGTTCGAGGCCGACGACACGTTCAAGGAGCGCTCACGCGCACGCGTCGTACTGTTGCAGGGCGGTGATGCCGAAACTTTGCGGCTCTGGAAACTTCTGGTCGGTCTCTCCACCAAACATTTCAACGCCGTGTACGACCGACTCGGCGTGTTGCTCACCGACGCCGACCTCATGGGTGAGAGCGCGTACAACGACCTGTTGCCCCAGGTGATCACTCGCCTGGACGCGCTTGGTCTCTTGCAACAGTCCGACGGTGCTGATGTGGTGTTCCCTCCCGGCTACACCAACCGTGACGGTGATCCGCTTCCGCTCATCGTGCAGAAGGGAACGGGAGGCTTCAACTACGCCACCAGCGACTTGGCTTGCGTGATCGATCGCATCGAACGTTTGAACGTCGATCTCTTGTTGTACGTGGTGGGCGCACCGCAGGCTCAGCATCTGTCGATGGTGTTCGACGTGGCGCGCATGGCCGGATGGCTCGCCGAACCGGCCGAGGCCGTGCATGTCGCGTTCGGCAGCGTGCTGGGTTCCGATCGCAAGATGCTGAAGAGTCGCAGTGGCGAGCCGTTGAAGTTCGTCGATCTGCTCGACGAAGCACTCGTGCGCGCCGAAGCTTCGGTCGCCGAGAAGAATCCCGATCTCGCCGTGGAAGATCGACTGGCGATTGCTCGTCAGGTCGGTATCGGCGCAGTGAAGTATGCCGACCTGTCGACCGATCGCGTACGTGACTATGTGTTCGACTGGGATCGCATGTTGTCGTTCGACGGCAACACAGCGCCGTATCTGCAGTACGCCCACGCTCGGATCTGCTCGATTTTCCGTCGCGCCGGCATCGATCGCGAATCGTTGCGAAATCGCGAACCTTCCATCGTCGAACCACAAGAACGCGCTCTCGCCCTGGCAGTCCTCGGTTTCGACTCGGCGGTAGCCGACACGCTCGAGAAGTACAGCCCGCATCGTCTCTGCACCTACTTGTACGATCTCGCCACATCGTTCACCTCGTTCTACGAACACTGTCCGGTGCTGAAAGCCGACGAACCCACGCGCACGTCGCGTCTCGTGATGTGCGACGTGACCGCTCGGGTGATGGCCGCTGGTCTGGGGTTGCTGGGTATCGATGCACCGGAGCAGATGTGAGGACGAACCCATGACCACTCCGGCTGTCCCCATGCGTTTGCTACCCGACGGTGCTGCTGTCGAGACCGACGGGTCTCTGTCGATCGCGTCGTGCCGCGTCGACGACCTGGCCGACGAGTTCGGTACGCCACTCTTCGTGTACGACGAGAACCACATCCGTTCGCGTTGTCGCGAGGCCGTGAACGCTTTCGGCCCCGATCAGGTGATTTACGCGTCGAAGGCGTTCCTGTGCACGGCAATGGCCAAGTTGGTGCACGACGAAGGTCTGCTCCTCGACGTCGCCACCGGTGGCGAGATGTACGTGGCTCGACATGCGGGTGTACCGGGTGATCGGCTCGTGTTCCACGGAAACAACAAGAGCCTCGACGAGCTCGAGATGGCCCTCACCGCCGAAGGTGGCACGCGTCCGGGGGTTCGGCACATCGTGATCGACAGCTTCGATGAGATCGATCGCCTCGCCGAATTGCGTCGGCGAGGACTTCCTGTTCCGCGGGTGCAGATACGCGTGACGCCCGGTGTGCAGGCGCACACGCACGAATACATCGCCACCGGTCAGGACGACTCCAAGTTCGGTTTCAACCTTGGCAATGGCGATGCTGCTCGAGCCGTCGAGCGTATGAACGAGACCGGTTGCGGCGAGTTGGTGGGCTTTCACTGCCACATCGGATCGAACGTGTTCGCCGTCGACAGTTTCGCCAAGGCGGCCGAAGTGATGGCTCGCTTCGCGCAGCCGTACGACCTCCCTGAACTCACGTTGGGCGGAGGTCTCGGTGTGGCCTACACCCTCGACGAAGAGGCACCCAACATCTCGTCGTGGGGCAACGTGCTCCTCGATGCATGTTCGTCGCTCGGTTTGCAGTCGAAGATCATGGTCGAGCCGGGTCGTTCGATCGTCGCGTCGTCGGCGGTCACCGTCTACCGCGTGGGCACGGTGAAGGACATCCCGGGTATTCGCCGGTACGTCGCCGTCGACGGCGGCATGAGTGACAACCCGCGTCCTGTTCTCTACAGCAGCGGTTACGAGGCGTTCCGAGTCAGCGACGTGGCGGCCGAGCGTCCCGACCATGCTCGGCTCGTCGGCAAGCACTGCGAGAGTGGCGATGTCCTCATCTTCGACGCCGCCCTGCCGACTGGTGTGAAGGTGGGCGACTTGGTGGCCACTCCGGTCACGGGTGCATACGGGCATTCGATGGCCAGCAACTACAACAAGGTTCCGCGTCCGGCCGTGGTGTTCGTGGCCGACGGGCAGGCCCGTCTCGTGGTGCGTCGCGAAACAATGGACGACCTGGTCCGACTCGATCTGCCGTAGCCTGCCAGGCGTGACTGCGCAGTCTGATCAGAAGCGACTCGTCCGCATCGGTGTTCTCGGATGCGGCAACGTCGGTGCCGCCCTCGTGAAACTCGTCGAGCGTCAGGCCGACGACATCGAGGCACGAACCGGCGTCCGACTGCGCGTCGACAAGGTGGCCGTTCGCAATATGTCGCGTGACCGTGACGTCGATCTGGCCGAAGGTGTGCTCACTCGTGACGCGCATGCTGTGGTGTCCGATCCCGACATCGATCTGGTGGTCGAAGTGATCGGCGGTATCGAGCCGGCTCGCGAACTGATCACCACTGCGCTGGGATCGGGCAAGCCGGTGGTCACCGCCAACAAAGAACTACTGGCCAACGTGGGTACCGAACTCTTCGGCAAGGCCGATGAATGCGCTGTCGACCTGTTGTTCGAAGCGGCCGTCGCCGGTGGGATCCCGGTCATCCGTGTCTTGCGCGAAAGCCTGCGCGGTGAGCCGATCAGCCGTGTGATGGGCATCATCAACGGCACCACCAACTTCATCCTCACCAAGATGACCGAGGAAGGAGCCGACTACGGTGCGGCGCTCTCCGAGGCACAGCATCTCGGCTATGCCGAGCGCGATCCAACGGCTGATGTCGAAGGATTCGACGCTGGTGCGAAAGCGGCGATCATCGCGTCGATCGCGTTTGGCGCCAAAGTGGTGGCCGGCGATGTGTATCACGAAGGCATCAGTCGTATCACGGCTGCCGATATCGCAGTGGCTCGTCGTCTTGGTTACGTGGTCAAGTTGCTCGGTATCGCCGAGCGCGATGCGAGTACCGGGAGTGTTGCCGTTCGTGTGCATCCGGCCATGGTTCCACTCGATCATCCGTTGGCCAGCGTGCGCGACAGCTTCAACGCCGTGTTCGTCGAAGGCGGCGCAGTGGGTTCACTCATGTTCTATGGGCGGGGTGCTGGTGGCTTCCCCACCGCGAGCGCGGTGCTCGGCGATGTGATCGATGCGGCCGTCAATCTCTCGAAGGGTTCGCACGGCACGATCGGCACGTTCGGCAAGGCCAAGATGCTCCCCATCGACGAGACGAGCTCCGAATATCTGCTCTCGCTCGAAGTGGCCGACAAGCCGGGTGTGTTGCACGCCGTCACCGGCACGTTTGCCCGTCATGGCGTGAGCATTCGCGCTGCCGAGCAGGAGGGCATCGGCAACGATGCGCGACTCGTGTTCATCACGCACCTCGCCAAGGAGTCCGATGTGCAGGCCACTGTTCGCGAGTTGCGTGATCTCGACACCGTGCAGCAGGTGGGGACCATCTTGCGTGTGATCGGATCCTGAACGCATGAAGCCTGAACGTATGAAGTACGTGTCGACGCGGGGGAGTGCGCCCGAACTCGGGTTCGCCGACGTACTTCTGGCCGGGCTCGCCACCGACGGCGGCCTGTACGTCCCGACGGAGTATCCGTCGCTGCCCGATCTGCCGAACGGTCGTTACGCCGATCTGGCTCACGCCGTCATGTCACCGTTCGTGGCCGGTGAAATCGCCTCCGACGATCTGTATCGCATGTGCGTCGATGCCTACGCCACGTTCCGTCATCCAGCCACGGTGCCGCTCGTGCAGATCGACAGCGACGAGTGGCTCATGGAGTTGTTCCACGGGCCCACACTCGCTTTCAAGGACGTGGCACTGCAGTTGGTGGGCCGCATGTTCGATCACGTGCTCGCCAAGCGTGGCGAGCGCATCATGATCGTGGGTGCCACGAGCGGCGACACCGGTTCGGCGGCGATCGACGGTGTGAAGGCCTGCCAGAACGTCGACATCGTGATCTTGTATCCCGAGGGTCGGGTGAGCGACGTTCAGCGCAAGCAGATGACCACCGTCGATGCTCCGAACGTTCATACGGTGGCCATCGCTGGCACGTTCGACGACTGCCAAGATCTCGTGAAGGCCATGTTCAACGATGCGGCATTCCGCAACGAGATGAACCTGTCGGCGGTCAACAGCATCAACTGGGCGCGCGTCATGGCTCAGACTGTCTATTACGTGGCCGCCGTCGACGCGCTCGGCGGGCAGCCAGTCACGTTCAGCGTGCCCACCGGCAACTTCGGCAATGTGTTGGCCGGATGGATTGCGCGCGAGATGGGGGCGTCTGTCGACGAGTTGATCGTTGGCTCCAACACCAACGACATCCTGACGCGGTTTTTCGACTCGCACGCCATGGTGGCGTCGGGTGTGGTGCCCACGCTCAGTCCGTCGATGGACATTCAGGTGTCGTCGAACTTCGAGCGTCTGTTGTTCGAGATGAACGATCGTGACGGTGGAGCCACGGCCGAGCAGATGAATCGCTTCCGCTCCTCGGGCCGGATGGACGTCGAACCCGATCAATACGCGCGCTGGATCGAGCCAGTGTTCCGCGCCGCCCGCTGCGATGACGACGCCACCGTCGCCACCATGGCCGACGTGTATCGCACGACCGGTATGCAGATCGATCCGCATACCGCAGTCGGTGTGTCGGCGGCCCGCCAGTGCGCACCTCACTCGTCGCCGGTGGTCACCTTGGCCACGGCGCATCCGGCCAAGTTCCCCGACGCCGTCGAACGAGCCACCGGCCGTCGCCCGGCTCTGCCCGATCACCTGGCCGACTTGTTCGAGCGCCCCGAGCGCACCACGCCACTCGCCAACGATCTGGCCACGGTGCAGAGCTTCGTGCGTTCGGTCGCCCGTCCCTGACGCCCACGTTGATCATCGACTTCCTCGACCGGCATGTTGCCGATCCGTCGTGTCGAAATCGACGGTGACCGGCCGTACTACGACCCGGTCGGTCGGACCCTCGCACAGATCGGCTGACCAGGACGTTCGTCCGGATACCCCAGGTCTTTCGTGGGGCATGCGTTGTGGAGAGGGGGGTCGGGGGCTAGGGTCATTTTCGTTCGGACTCCCGAACCGCCTCGAGTCGCTCAGATCGATCGAGATGTTTTCACCGGCACGGGGAACGTCGGTGTGCGTGTTCAGCACGAAAGTCGTGTTCCACACGAAAGTCTCATTCCCCTCCTGAAAGAGGTTCCCGTGGCATCAGATGCCCTCGAGCAGTCCGTGCTCGAATCGAAGGACAAAGAACAGCTCGTCGCCATTGCGACGGCCCTCGGTTTGAAGTCGGTCGCCCGCTCCAAAAAAGACGACATCATCAAAAAGATCCTCGACACCGTGGGCCCTTCGGGTGGACCGGTCGAGGCTCCGGAGGCGCCGGCCAAGCGTGGTCCGGGTCGTCCGCCGAAGAACGCCAAGGCTGCGGTGCCCCCGCCGCCGGCCGACGCGTCCACCGATTCGAAGCCGGCTGCGGCCTCGGGTGGTTCCGACGTGGTGCTCGGCGCCGACGGCGAACCGCTTGCCGAATGGGAAGCCGAACTGGTGCGTCAGGGCATCTCCACCAGTACCGAAGAAGTGGGTGCCGATGGTGCGCCGGCCGCCGATCGCGGCTCCCGTAACGATCGTAACGACCGTGGCGATCGCGGCCAGCAGGGTGACCGCGGCCCGCGTCAGCAGAACGACCGCAACAACGGTGACCGTCAGCGCAACTTCGATCGCAACGACCGCAACAACGATCGCTTCGAGGGTGAGGGACGTAATCGTCGGCGTCGTCGTCGGGGCAAGGGTCCGCGCGACGAAGGTCCGCAGGGCGACGATCGCGACTACGTGCAGCGCGAGCCGGGTGAGGGCGGCTCGTACGAGCCCGTGAACGTCGATGTCGAGGGTTACCTCGACCTGCGCGACGAGGGCTACGGCTTCTTGCGCGTGAAGGGCTACCTGCCGAGTCGCGATGACGCGTATGTATCGGTGAAGCAGACCCGCCAGTACGGTTTGCGCAAGGGCGATCACGTGACCGGAGTGTCGCGTTCGGCCGGTCGTAACGAGAAGAACCCGGCTCTGGTCGAGATCAAGACGGTGAACGGTGGCGATCCCGAGTCGGCCAAGGGCCGTCCGCGGTTCGAAGATCTCACGGCTCTCTTCCCCGACGAGAGGTTGAAGCTCGAGAATCCGCTCGATCCGGGTGACATGACGGCACGCATCGTCGATCTCATCTCCCCGATCGGCAAGGGTCAGCGAGGCATCATCGTGTCGCCGCCCAAGGCCGGTAAGACCACGATCATGAAGACGATCGCGATGGCGATCGAGCGCAACAATCCCGAAGTCGAACTCATCGTGTTGCTCATCGACGAGCGTCCCGAAGAAGTGACCGACATGAAGCGCACCGTGCGTGGCGAAGTGATCTCGTCCACGTTCGACCGTCCGTCCGACGAGCACACGCACGTCGCCGAACTCGCGATCGAGAAGGCGAAGCGTCGTGTCGAAGTGGGCAAGGACGTGGTCGTGATCCTCGACGGCATCACGCGTCTCAGCCGTGCGTACAACCTTGCCGCCCCGGCAAGTGGACGAATCCTGTCGGGTGGTATCGACGCCGGCGCGTTGTATCCGCCGAAGAAGTTCTTCGGTGCGGCGCGTAACACCGAGGAGGGCGGATCGCTCACGATCCTCGCCACAGCGCTCGTCGAGACGAACAGCCGTATGGACGAGGCGATCTTCGAGGAGTTCAAGGGAACCGGCAACATGGAGCTCCGTCTCGACCGCCGTCTGGCCGAGAAGCGGATCTATCCGGCGATCGACGTCGACCAATCGAGTACCCGCCACGAAGAGTTGCTGTTCGACCGCAAGCAGCTCCAGATGGTGTGGCGTCTGCGCCGGGTCCTGTCGGGGTTGGCCTCCGACGGCAACCCAGCTCCGGGTCTCGAACTCCTGATGGACCGCCTGAAGCAGTTCAAGAACAATGACGAGTTCCTGGCCGAGATCGCCAAGACCCCGATGATGTGACCGGTGGGGGTCCCGGCGGACCCCCGATACACTTTCCCGGCCCCCGGGCGAGAGAAGGACGACACCATGAAGGCTGACATTCACCCCACTTACGACGTCGTGAGCGTGCGTTGCACCTGCGGCAACACCTTCGAGACCCGTTCGTCCAACCCAGGCGAGCTCAGCCTCGAACTCTGCAACGAGTGCCACCCGTTCTTCACGGGTAAGCAGAAGTTGGTCGACACCGGTGGACGCGTCGAGCGCTTCAACAAGCGCTACGGCGACCGCTCCGCCAAGAAGAAGTCCTGACCCGGTGTTCTGGTGAGGATTTTTCACCGCACAGGTGAAGATCGCGCACCAGCTTCCCACTGATCAGCTGTGACCGGACTCGCTGACGACCCCGATCGTCGTTCTCGTCTTCTTGCTCTCACTCTGCAAGCGCTCGTACGCGAGCAATTCGGTGTGGATTCGTTCGCTGCGGCAACCGGTTTGTCTCGTGGTGCCGCCGGAGTCGCTGGCGATGCGGCCTTCGTGTTGGTCGACGAACAACCCGAACGCGGCCTCGGTGCGGCTCTCGCTTGGGCCAGTCGCCATCAGTTGCGCACCCTTCATGTGATCGCATCGGAAGCGACCGGATTGCTGGCGCGCCGGGCCGGGACTTTCGACCTCGACATTCAGGTCTGGCACCGCGACGATCGTTCGCTGTTGCCAGCTGTGGCCGAACCGCATCCCGTAGCAACCGAGGTCGCGGCCGAACATCGCCAGTTCGAATCTCTCATCGCCGAGTCGGGTGCGACGGTCACCGTCGAACACGGTGTGCTGGCTGGTGAAGTACGCGGCCTCGAAGTGTGCCGCGCCGTCACTGATCCGCACACGGGCGCACATCGCCTCGAGGTGGGAGTGGGGGAGCACGACCGCGAGGCTTTCGGCATGATCCACGGTGACACGCCGACCGCCGAGTCACTCACTCGCATCGTCCGAATCGTCGATGCACACCGCACTCCGGGTGCCGATCCACATCCACTCAACCGTCTCGGCGCCGAGCGCGCCCTGCGCGACCGGGTGGTCACCGATCCCTCGATCGCCGGCCTGCGCGTCCTCACCACCGCACCTCCCCCTGTTCCCCGACCAAACTTGAAGGACTCGATTCCGTGCGTGGGCGTGGGTGTGTCGGCTGACGGAACACCGACGATCGCCGTGTTCTCCACGGGAATCGATCTCGACGTGGTGCCCTTCGCCGCCGACGCCCGAGCCGCTGTCGGGCACGATCACGACCTCGTGATCGTGGTGCCCGAACGAGATGCGTCGCCGGTGACCAAGAGACTGGCCGACATGTTGCAGCGACCGGCTCGCATCCTCGGCGTCAGCCTTCCGTAACCTGACACCGCCATGGCCGCTCACGACACCTCCGATCGCTGGAACGCGCTACTCGACGAGTACGTGACGGTCGAGTCGTTGCTGAGTGACCCTGATGTTCTGGGTGATCAGAAACGTCTACGAGACGTGTCGAGGCGTTACAAGGAACTCACTCCGGTGGTGGCGTGTATTCGACGTATCGAATCGCGCCGCAGTGACGGGGTTGCGGCGCGTGATCTGCTCGACATCACCGACGATTCCGCCGAACGCGAACTACTGCGCACCGAACGCGACGAAGCCGAATCCGAGGTCGAGCAGCTCGAAGAGGAGTTGCGCGTTCTCTTGTTGCCGAAGGATCCGAACGACGGCCGCCCGGTGATCATCGAGATCCGTGGTGCCGAGGGTGGTGAGGAAGCGAACCTGTTCGCCCGCGACCTGTACGACATGTACATCGCCTACGCGGCACGCAAGGGTTGGAAGACCGAGACGATCGCCTTCGATCCGAGTGACCTCGGTGGCGTCAACCAGGCAACTTTCGTGGTACGCGGCGACGACGCCTGGTCGCGTCTCAAGTACGAGGGCGGCCCGCACCGGGTGCAACGTGTTCCGGTGACCGAGAGTCAGGGACGTATTCACACGTCGTCGGCAACTGTGATGGTGTTGCCCGAAGCCGAGGAAGTCGACGTGCAGATCGACGACAAGGATTTGCAGGTCGACGTGTTTCGTTCGAGTGGCGCGGGTGGACAGAGCGTCAACACCACCGACTCGGCCGTGCGTGTCACGCACATCCCCACGGGGATCGTGGTGTCGATGCAGGACGAGCGCAGCCAGATTCAGAACCGGGCTCGGGCCATGACGATTCTGCGCTCACGTTTGCTCCAGCTCGCGCAGGAAGCAGCCGACGCCAAGATGTCGGCCGTTCGACGGTCACAAGTGGGAAGTGGCGGTCGCGGCGAGAAGATCCGCACCTACAACTTCAAAGAGAACCGCCTGACCGATCATCGGATCGGCTTCACGATCTACAGCCTGTCCGACGTGTTGGCCGGCGATCTCGACGCCACGATCGATGCGCTGGCCAATGATGAACGGGCGCGTCAACTTTCCGACCTCGACGCATGACGTCCACCTGGCGCGACCTCTGGCAGCAGACGATCGACGTGCTGGGGGAGCGCGGTCCGGCTCGGTGGCTGTGTGAAACGGCCAGTGGTGTGGACGGTGACGAGTTCACGGCCGCTCTCGACGAGACGCCGACCGAGCGCATGGTCGCACAACTCGATCGCATGGTCGGGCGCTATCGATCGGGTGAGCCACTGGCCTACGTGATGGGTCG
>CBFHWN010000011.1:0-39273 GCA_965659595.1 uncultured Ilumatobacteraceae bacterium
AGGTCGATTTTCGTGGTGAGTCAGTTCACGCTCTACGGCGACACGAGCGCCGGACGTCGTCCGAGCTGGATCGCGGCGGCCAAACCCGATGTCGCCGAACCTCTCGTCACCGAAGTGATCGACGAATTGCGGCGTCTCGGAGCCCACGTGGAGACCGGTCGCTTTCGCACCCAGATGAAGGTGTCGCTCGTCAACGACGGGCCGTCGACCGTCCTGATCGAGGTCTGACGATCGGACGGGAACCGAGCAGGGTCGCGGCGAGGGCCACGGCACCGACGGCAGCGATCCACGGACGATCACCGAGTGCGACGTACAACGTGCGTCCCTCGCGTACCGGAACGTCGGAACGGATCACCGCAGTCTCGCTCACGTCGGTTCGCTGAGACACTTCTCCCGACGGTGACACGAAGGCGCTGAATCCGGTGGGCGAGACCTGGACGACCCAACGACCGGTCTCGATGGCGCGAAGACGCGACGAGGCGATTTGTTGCGACTGCAGGATCGTCCAGGTGTAGCTCGAGCCATTCGTCGGGTTGACGAGCAGCCCTCCGTCGTCGCGCACGCCTTCGCGCGCGCGACCGCCGAAGAAGACCTCCCACGAGATGACCACGGCAGCGCGGACCGAACGATCGCTTGCCACCGGAACGTCGAGTCGAGCCCGACCTGTGCCGGCGACGGCGTCGCGTGGAACCAGGTCGACCGGTGCGCCGAGGGAATCGAGGAGTCTGCGTAGCGGCATGTACTCGCCGAACGGCACGCGACGCACCTTGTCGTACCGGTCGACGATCGAACCGTCGGTACCGACGACGACCTGAGCGTTGGTGAACGACTCGGAGTCGACGTCCTCCGTGACACCCACCAAGAAGGGCGCATCGAGTCGTTGCGATTCGGTGGCCAATTCGGTGAGTTCGCGACTGGTCGCGAACGTTGCCACGTCGATCACGTTCTCGGGCCACACCACCAGGTCGGGTGTGCCGGTGATGGTGGTGGTCGCGTCGAGATGTCGTTCGAACACCTCACGCGGATTCGAATCGATCGCGCGTGTTCCCTGTGGTCCGCCGCCCTGAACGGCAACGACGTCGAGAACGTCGCCAGAGTCGGAGCCGCGAGGAGCGAAAGTCGCCACCAGCAGTACGACGATCGACGCAACGAGGATCGTTCGTCGACCGAGGGCCGGTCGACGCCAGGTGGTGGCGAGGGCGGCGATCTGCCAAGCGATCCAGGTGAGGAGAATGACGCCACCGAGTCGTGCTGTCACGTGCAGGGGACCTGACACTTGGGCGATGCCGATGGTGGCCAGGGGGACCCCACCGAACGGAAACGAGAGTCGAAGTGCTTCGACGAGGGTGTGAACGGCAGGTGCCACCACGACGGCACGGGCCTCGGCGGTGCGAGTCACGACGAACGACGCAATTCCGTGCAGAACGGCGAACACTGCAACGGCGATGAGATATCCGGGAGCGGTCAGGAACCACATCCAGGCCATCGACGGCAGGAACCAGCCGATACCGAACACGGCACCAGTCGCAAAGCCTCGCTGGCGAGCGGCTCGACGTCGGGTCTCGAGCTGGGTGAGCAGAGCGATGCCGACGAAGGTGAGCGGCCACCAGCCCCATGGCGGCATCGACGCAGCGACGAACAGACCGGCGACGAACGCGACGAGAATCGGCTGTCGCGCGAGAACCGACAAAGTCAGACTTCCTGTCGGATGTAGTCGGCGAAGATCGCGATGCGTTGAGCCGTGGATCCGACCGGGTGGCACGCGAAGAGAGTCACGGTCGCGTCCTCGGTCTGATCGACGATCCAGATCGCGTCGGGATACACGACTTCGGTACGTGAAACCGCGTAGACGAACCGACCGCTGTCGGTGGTGAAGACGATCTCGTCACCGGGTTCGAGAAGATCGACGTATCGGAACGGGCGGGGCCACGATGTGCGATGACCACCGAGCACCACGTTGCCGACCTCTCCGGGCTGTGCGGTATCGGGCCACCAGCCCACACCGCGATCGAACGTTGCATCGGTGACACCGAAATTGATGGGGGACTTCAACATGATCGCCGGAATCTCCATCTCCCCGATGTAGATCTCGGGATCGACAGCGTCCGGTCCGGGCGGATACACGGGAACCGGCAAGGTGGCGCCTGGGGCGAGAGTGGGCGGACCGCTGTACACGGTCGTGGTGGTCGTCGAGGTGCTGGTCGTCGACGAGGTGGTGGTCGTGCTCGACGATGTGATCGACGTGGCAGCCGACGTCGATGGACTCGCCTCGGCCGGCTCGGAACCTCCCGATCCGGAACAAGCGACGAGCGCGATGGCGCAGGCCGTTGCGACGACCGTGGTCGTTCGGCGGGTCGTACGACTCGAGCTCACCCTCTCATTCTGGCCGACGATGTGACGAGCGACAGGTGCGCGTGCGACCGAGTTGTGGTGTGGGCAGGATGGGGGGATGGCACGTGAAGTCCGGAGTCGCCCGTCTCGCTACGCGGTTCTCATTGTCGTTTCGGTGCTCGGACTCGTCGGAACGGTCGGTTGCGGAGGGGATCAGGCGACTCGTCCGCTCACGGGGATCGTTCGCGAGGATCCGTTGCGATCCGACGGCATCACCGTCACCGACGTGACCGACACCGGGGCCTACCCGGCCGTCACCGACTCGTTCGAACTCGTGGCTCGGCCCGGATCGCTGCTCGTCGTGTACTTCGGCTACACGCAGTGTCCCGACATCTGTCCCACCACCCTCACCGAAATCCGTTCGGCACTTCGGCGACTGGGGGACGACGCGTCTCGGGTCGACCTGGCCATGATCACCGTCGATCCGGATCGAGACACTGCGGAGATCCTGAACGGCTACGTGGGCAGTTTCACCGAGCAGTTCCACGCGTTACGCCCGGCGTCGGAGGACGAACTTCGCACGGCGGAGGCCGCCTTTCTCGCCAGTTCGAGCGTGACTCGCCTCCCCGACGGGACTGTGGAAGTGGGCCACTCGGTCAATTCCTACGTGGTCGACGAGAACGGGATTGTGATGGTGGAGTGGCCGTTCCAGCACGGAGTCGACAACGTGACGTCCGACCTCGAGGCGTTGCTCGATCGAGTGGGCGTATGACGGCGGGAACTTTTCCAGCATCGGAGCGACGAATGGAGACCAAGCGAATGACGTTCGACAAGGAGAACACCGTGAAGACATCCCTCCGTTTCCCCCAACTGGTCGCCGTGGCCGCTGTTGCCGCCGTGACCCTCGCAGCCTGCGGAGGCGACGATTCCGCGAATGATTCGGCACCGGACACGACGATGGAGATGTCGTCGCCGATCGAGATCACCGGCGCCTGGGCGCGAACGAGCCCGATGATGGCCTCCATGGGGGCGGCCTACATGATGATCATGTCGATGGGCGACGATCGCCTCGTGGCTGCGGCCGTCGACTCGTCGATTGCCGATCATGCCGAAGTGCACGAAGTCGTCATGGCCGATGGCTCCGATACGAGCATGGGAATGGACATGGGGTCAGACATGGGGTCAGACATGGGATCAGACATGGGGTCAGACACCACGATGTCGATGTCGTCGGGCGAGATGGTGATGCGCGAAGTTGAGGGCATCGACATCGTGGCCGGCGAGATGCTCATGATGAAGCCCGGTGGGTATCACGTGATGCTCATCGATCTGGTCGCTCCACTCGAGATCGGCCAGACCTTCGACGTGACGCTCACGTTCGAGACAGCCGGTGACGTCATCGTTCCGGTGGAAGTGCGCGAGGACGCGCCCTGATCCTGCTGTGACGTGGTGACATGACGGAATCGACGAGCGCTCCGGCCGACAAGGCGGAAAAGAGTGGTGTCGGTCGGGTGATCCTGGCCGCCATCGCCTTGTTGTTGCCGCTCTCTGCTGCGTTGGCGGTCGTGTTCGTCGTGGCGGGTGGCTCCGACGATTCGCCACCGTTGCGACGAGGCACGATTCACACTCTCGAGATTCCACTCGGAACCGCCGAGCTTCGAGAACAAGGCCTCCTGGCCGTCGATGTCCTACCCGAGGAGTACTCGATCGAGGTCGGCGACACGATCGAGATCGTGAACGACGACGAGGTGGTCCACACCTACGGTCCTTTCACGGTTCGACCGGGTGAGTCGCAGAGTCTGACCTTCGACGAGCCAGGCTTCTTCTTCGGCGTGTGCACGGCCAGCGACCACGACACCGTCACCATCACCGTCACCTGATCATCGTCGTCTGATCATCGTCGTCTGCTCACCGTCGCAGTTGAGCTTCGAGCCGGGCGACACGCGTCCGCGCCGGAGGATGGGTCTCGATCAAGCGAGACCAGCGGCTTCGATCGTGAGTCGAGATCGTCGGAATCGTCCGACGAAGTGCTGATGCCAGTTGTCGGCCGTATCCCATGGCGACCACCCGTCGATCGGCTCGGTACTCGGCTCCACGTCCGACCAGATTCGCCACGACCTGTGAGACCGTCCGGCCGACTCCGAAGAACCACCCAAGGGCTCGAAACACCGGAGCGATGACGAGTCCGGCCACTTCGACGGGCCGTGACCGCCGTCCGAAAGTCGTCGCGGCCGCAGTAGCCACGTTGTCGAGAAAGTGTCCGATGCGCGCCAAACCATCGACAGGAACGAGAAGCCACTGTTGCATCGTCAAGGCGAGGGTGTGCGAGCCGAGGTGGTGGCAGAACTCGTGAGCGAGAACTCCGCACAGTGCATCGTGGTCGAGTTCCCGGACGGCGTACGAGGTGACGACCACCAGATGTCCACCGCACGCAAAGGCGTTCAGGTGGTCGTCGTCCACCACGCCGACGGCGAAACGGTGATCACGGATGTGCAGGGCCTGGGTGACCTCGTCGAAGGCCGCACGCAGGTGCGGGGCCTCGTTCGGAAAGGGTCGCCGTGCTCCGATCAGTCGGGTCAGGACCGTCCGTTGAACCACGGGGACGAAGAGCAGGAGACCCGCCACCACGTAGAGGCCGCTGGTCGACCAGTAGCCGATTCCCCAGAACAGGTGAACGACCCACCAAAAAGGGAGCATGGCCAGGAGGAAGACGGGAATGACTGCCAGCAGAGGGACGAGGCCGGCCCAGGCCGCCCCGTCGATTCGCCGCCCTCTGTCATGCCCCACGATCCGATTGTTGTCGCAGTTGGCCACGACATTCGTGGATCGGGCCGGATTTCTCTCTCAAGTTCGTGCTGTCGTCGGGCGATACATGGTCTGTGAAAGACGTGAAGCGCGTCACGACGAGGGCCGGACGAGCGGTGCCGGGCGGCGACGACCCGTCGTCGCGCACTCTTCTGGATCGTGCGCGGACGTTGGAGACGACCGATCCATCCCGGGCGCGACGTCTCGTCCAGGAGGCTCGCCTCCTCGCTCGGCGCGACGGACGTCTCGACGACGAAGGCGAGAGTTTGTATCGCCTGGCGGCGTTGGCCCATTACGACGGCGAACCAGGTGACGCCTACGTGCTCAGCGTGGAGGCCGACGAGTTCGCCGATCGACATCGCCTGCCGCTCGTCAGCGCGTGGAGTCTTCACCTCATCGGACTCGTTCATTCCGATTCGGGGAATCACGCCGAGGCCTTGACCTTCTGTCTGCGTGCACTGTCGCTCTACAGGACGACCGACCATCGAGTCGACGAGGGCAACATTTTGAACACGATCGCGACGATCCATCACGAATCAGGTGATGCCGATCGCGCCATCGTGAACTACGAGGCGGCCCTGGCGGCGAACGAATCACTGGATCGCCACGACATCGACGCGCTGATCTTGGCCAATGTGGCGTCGCTGCGTTCGGAACGTGGCGAACACGATCAAGCGATCGAGATGGCCGAACGTGCTCTCGAGGCGTGTCGAACCAGTGCTCCTGGATTCATGCCCGACGTCTACACGTCGACGGCGCGTGTGCTGGCTCGACGTGGTGATCCTGGCGACCTGCAGAGGGCCCGCGAACTTCTCGCTGGCGCCCTCGGTGCACTCGAGACGTCGACAGTGGTGTTCGACGACGTGTCACGGTGTCGAATCGAAGCGACCTGCGGTCGCGTCGAGATGGAGGCAGGCGACATCGACGCGGCGATCGGCCATCTGGAGCGAGCGCTCGCGCACGCCACGATCATGGATGCCCGCCCTCAACTGTTCGAGATTCACAACGATTTGGCCGAGGCCTACAAGATGTCTGGACGTTTCGAGGATGCCGTGCGGCATCTCGAGGCGCGATTCGACGTGTACGAGAGCATCCACGCCGATGCAACCAAGGTTCGTCTGCGAACCCTTCAGTTGGCTCACGAGGCCGATCAGGCGCGTCAGCATTCCGAAATTCTTCGTCTCCGTCGTCTCCAGCTCGTCGGGCGTCCGGTGCATCAGTAGTTCATGCGATAGAACGAGACCATGAGCGAACACGTCGATCAGTCACCCGTTCTGCCCGGTGCCGAATCCTGGAGTCACTCGGGGACTTCGGCTGTTGGAGCGCTGTGCATTCACGGTTTCACCGGCAACCCGTCGTCGATGCGCGGAGTGGCCGAAGCCTTCGCCGGAGCCGGATATCACGTGGAACTGCCACGTCTGCCCGGACACGGAACTGCGGTGTCGGACATGCTCGCCACTCGTTGGGAGCACTGGACTGCCGAAGTCGAGGCGGCCTATCTCCGGTTGTCCGAACGTTGCGATCGGATGGTGGTGGCCGGTTTGTCGATGGGCGGATCGCTCACTCTCTGGACCGCTCTGCAACACCCCGAAGTAGCCGGCATCGTCTGCATCAACCCGGCTGCGCAACCACAGGCGCCCGAAGTCGTCGAAATGGTCGAAGGCATGATCGCCGAAGGTGTCGACCTCATGCCCGGAATCGGTTCCGACATCGCCGATCCCGACGTCGTCGAGAACTCGTATCCCGAGACCCCGCTTCGTGCTCTCATGTCCCTTGTCCAGGACGGTGTGACTCCCATGGTTCCGCGTTATGGCGGCAGCCGGGTACCGATGTTGCTCGTCACCTCCAAGAACGACCACGTCGTCGATCCGATCCAGAGTGATCATCTGGCCGAGCAGTGGGGTGGTCCGGTGGAACGGATGCTCCTCGATCGGAGTTATCACGTGGCTACTCAGGACTTCGACAAAGACGCCATTTTCGAGGCTGCGGTCGCGTTTGCGAATCGCGTCGTTACATCGTGATCTTCGACTCGTGATCGCGTCACTCGTCTCCTCGCTGCCCAGCCCGGGTAGCTCGTCGATCAACATCGGCCCGCTCGAATTACGCGCGTACGGCCTGATGATCGCGATCGGCGTCTTGGTCGCGGCCTGGTTGTTCGGCCGCCGGCTCGTGACGATCGGCGTCGGTGGTCCCGAGGACGCGTCGGCAATTCTGTTGTGGGCAGTACCGGCCGGTGTGATCGGCGCGCGTCTGTATCACGTGGCCACCGAATGGGAGCGCTTCGCCGACGCGCCGGGCGACATCTTGAAGGTGTGGAAAGGCGGCCTCGGCGTTCCAGGCGGCATTCTGCTCGGGACGATCGTGGCCGTCGTTCTCGCCCGTCGGCGCGGGCTCGCCGTGCAGCCGTTCCTCTGGGCAGCGGCTCCGGCCATTCCCTTGGCCCAAGCCATCGGACGCTGGGGCAACTGGTGGAACCAAGAGCTTTTCGGCCGGCCGACCGACCTGCCCTGGGGTCTCGAGATCGACGCTGACAAGACGATCGCCGCCGGGTTCGACCCGGGAACGCTCTTCCATCCGACCTTCCTCTACGAATCGCTCTGGAATCTGGCTCTCACGGCGGTGTTGATCGTGATCGGCCGCCGTGTCATGAGCGAGCGACCCATTCGATTGCTCGCGATGTACGTCATCGGCTACGGAATCGGCCGCTTCTGGATCGAAGGTCTGCGCATCGACGCCGCCAAGGAAGGCGGAGGGCTACGTCTCAATCAATGGATGGCGATCGTGCTCGTGGTGGGCGGCCTCGCCTACCTGCTCTACTGCCGACTGCGCCCCGTCGTTCGGGTGCAGTCCGCCGATGACGGTGAACTACCGTCGATTGAATGAGTGACTCGCCTTCCGATCTCGTTCTGCTCGACGTCGTCGCGCCCGGTGTGGGTGTCATCACCCTCAACAAACCCGATCGACTGAACGCTTGGAGTGCGGCGATGTCGGCAGCTTTCTTCGCTCGACTCGAAGAGGCCAGAACCAACGACGACATTCGAGTTCTCGTGGTCACTGGTTCGGGACGTGGCTTCTGTCCGGGTGCCGACATGGACGCGCTCAACCTGATCAGGGCCAATCCGTCCGGTGGTGCGGGCGCAGCGACCGGTGTCGGACGATTCAGCGACATGCTGTCGTATCCGAAACCGATCATCGCCGCGATCAATGGCGCGGTAGCCGGCGTGGGGTTCGTGATGGCGCTCTTTTGCGATCTGCGTTTTGCTGCTTCGGGGGTGAAGTTGACGACGGCGTTCTCGCGTCGCGGCCTGATCGCCGAATACGGCTCGTCGTGGATGCTCCCTCGACTCATCGGCAACGCCCGAGCACTCGACTTGTTGTTGTCGGGGCGCGTGTTCACGTCCGAAGAGGCCGAGCGACTGGGTGTGGTCAACGGAGTGGTGGACGGCGACGAGCTGATGCCTCACGTGCTGGCCTATGCGCAAGATCTGGCCGACAACTGTTGCCCGACGAGTTGGGCGGTGATGAAAAAGCAGGTGTACGGAGATTGGCAGACCGATGCCGATGCTGCGACCTCCACGGCCATTCGTTTGATGAACGAGTCCCTCTTGCGTGACGACTTCCAAGAGGGAGTGCAGTCGTATCTCGACAAACGTGCCCCTCGGTTCCAGCCTGTGAGCGACTGAGGCCCCGCCGATCAGAGAGCGCGAAGGCGTGCAGCTAGTTCTTCTGGAACTACTGGGTTGAAGTATTCGCCGGCTGCGACCTCGGCGGCGGCGATGTAGCGCGGAAGGTTGCGGTCCCGCCAGGGCGACACGAATTCGATCGCCATCGTTGCGTCGTATCGTGCGTCATTTCGTCCGTTCAGGTACGGCCTCTGATCGATCCACATCATGTACGGCAACGGAGCATCGAACAGTGCGTCGAGTCGACGACACGCGTCGACGATCGTGGTAGCCAGGGAACGGCGTTCGTCGATCGAGAGTTCGCTCAGGTGGCCTCGTTGTTCACGGGGGACGATCGTGACGGCGGTGGGGAAGACGGGGGCGAAAGGCACGTACGACACCCAGTGCGAGTCGAGGTGGACGGTTCGGTCGTCGGAAACATCGATCAAGGAGTCACGACGACGACCCAAGCGTTCGGGGACGTGGTCGTAGGCATAAATCTGACAGTGCGGATGAGAGATCGTCGCCCCCACCGACGCACCTCGATTCTCGAAGACGAGCACGTAGCCGACGTCGGGGCGGGATCCGAGTGCCTCGGAACGCTCGGCCCAGACGTCGACGAGTCGTGCGACGTGTGACGACTCGAGAGACGCGAGCGAAGCGTTGTGTTCGGGGGAGTACAGCACGACTTCGCATCGATCGTCGGGAAGGGCCGGCCAGCGATTCACGAACCAGCGAACGTCGTAGGGGCCGGGGGCTTCGAGGCCGCCCGGGCAGAACGGGCAGCGACCGGTGTCGACGTTGGTAGGCAGGTTGGGTCGGGTCTGGCGATGGCCGACCACATGGACGACGTGGCCGAGGTGAGTGTCGACCCGGCGGTCGGTGCGGTGACTCGGTTCATTCGTCACCCTCTCAGTCTGCCAGCCGCAGCCAGGGGACATCGGGCGACGAGATCATGGTTGACGAGATCATGGTTGACGAATGCTCGTCGACGGCGATAGGGAACAGTCGTGGAATCACCGTCGTCCGTCGTCCATCTGACCGGTGATTCGGTGAGCCTGGTGCTCGACGTGTCGGCTGGTGTGCCCGTGATCGAACACTGGGGCGACCGACTCGAATCGATCGAGGGCTGGACGTCGACCTCGCACACAGTTCCCCATGGTGGACTCGACGAGCTGATCGCCTTCTCGATCGTCCCGTCCGAAGGATTCATCGGTCGTCCCGGACTGGCCGGTCATCGACGAGGTGGTCGTCACTGGTCGCCACGATTTTGCTACGTCGATCACACGCTCGATCAAGCGGGCGACATGTCGACTCTCGAAGTTCGGGGCCGCGACGACGTGGCCGAACTCGAGATGACGACTCGAGTCTCGCTCGTCGACGACGTGATGTCGATCTCCGTCGCTCTCGTGAACGTGGCCGACGGTCCCTACATGATGGATGGGTTGTCGATCACTGTCCCGGTGTCGGATCGTGCGAGTCGACTCGGGACTTACTCAGGTCGCTGGGGAGCCGAGTTCACCTTCGAGAGCTTCGACTGGCCGATTGGCGCGTGGAGTGTGGAGAACCGCACCGGGCGAACGTCTCACGAACATCCGCCGTACGTGTGGGCCACATCACGCGATGCAAGCGAGTGGTCGGGCGACGTCTGGGGACTGCATCTGGCTTGGAGTGGTAATCACAGCGTCTTCGCGGAGCGACTGGTCGATGGACGTCGATACGTGCAGATGGGCGAGTTGTTCCACCCCGGTGAGATGTGTGTCTATCCGGGTGAGACGTATACGACCCCGACGGTGATCGGCGTGCACTCGAGTCGGGGCTTCTCGCCGGCCTCGCAAGCCTTCCATCGAGAAGCACGACGCCGACGTCCCCCTCTCCGTTCGGTCCGCAAGGTACATCTCAACACCTGGGAAGCCGTGTATTTCGATCACGATCTCGAACGTCTGAAAGCTTTGGCCGAATCGGCTGCCGATATCGGTGTGGAGCGTTTCGTCCTCGACGACGGATGGTTCGGCGGCCGACGGCACGATGGTGCTGGTCTCGGGGACTGGGAGGTCTCACGCGACGTGTATCCCGACGGTCTTGCCCCGCTGATCGATCACGTACGGGCTCTCGGCATGGACTTCGGCATCTGGGTCGAACCCGAAATGGTCAACCTCGACAGCGACTTGTTCCGCGCTCGCCCCGACTGGGTGCTCGCCACTGAGGGGTACGACGCTCCGCTCGGTCGTCGTCAATTGGTGCTCAATCTGGCTCGCGACGATGCGTTCGAGCACGTGCTCGCGCGTCTCGACACGCTGCTCGCCGAGAACGACGTCGACTACGTGAAGTGGGACATGAACCGGTGGGTCGTTCAGGGGAGTGGAGTCGATGGAAAAGCCGGCTCGCACGATCAGACCGAGGCCGTGTATCGGTTGATCGACCAACTTCGCCGTCGGCATCACGGTGTCGAGTTCGAGTCGTGTGCATCGGGCGGAGGTCGTATCGATCACGGCATCCTCAGACGTGTCGAACGTTTCTGGACGAGCGACAACAACGATCCGGTCGAACGCGCACGCATTCATCATGCAGCAACCATGCTGTTGCCTCCTGACGTTCTCGGAGTCCATGTCGGTCCGTCGCCGGCGCACAATACGGGCCGTCGAACGCCGATGGCTCTGCGGGTGGCGACGACATTGTTCGGCCACATGGGAGTGGAAGCCGACGTGACAAAACTCGACGAACGTGATCGAGACGTTCTTCGACACGGAATCGACGTCTACAAGACCTATCGCGAGCTGGTGCATTCCGGCCGTTTCTTCCGGGTCGATCGTGATCCATCTGGCCTGTGCTTCGGTGTGGAGAGCGAGAGCGGAGACGAAGTCCTCGTGTGTTGGATGCAGACGGAGTCGTGTGCCGATCCGGCCCCGTGGCGACTCCCCGGACTGAGCAGTGACGCAATGCGACGGATTCGGCTCGTGCCACTGGTGCCGAACGATGGTGGAGCCACCGGTCCGGCGCGTCGACAGCCCATGTGGTGGGAGCATGTGTCGCGCGGTGACGAGTTCGCCATGTCAGGCGAGGTGTTGCGTACAGTCGGGCTCCCGGCGCCGGCCCTCGCACCTCAGCGGGCCGTAGTGCTCCACCTCTCCTGCTCGTAGGCTCGATGTTCGTGTCCGATCAGACGTCTGCTCGTATTTCCACTGACGCCGTGGCCAAGGTCGCTCGACTGGCCCGCCTCGACGTCAGCCCCGATGACATCGCCCGCCTCACATCGCAGCTCGACGGAATGCTCGAGCATTTCGCCGACATCGATGCGCTGGATTTGGCCGATGTCGAACCGATGACCCAGCCGTATCCGCTCGTCAATGTCATGCGCGACGACGTGGTGGCTCCGAGTCTCGATCGCGACGAGGTGCTCGCCGCCGCACCGTCCGCAGAAGAGGGGCGGTTCCGCGTGCCTCCGATCATCGGGTTGGAGGGCTGATGTCGCTCACCGAACTCACGGCCTTCGAGATCGCAGCCGATGTTCGCGCCGGTCGCCGGCGAGCCGTCGATGTGCTCGACGCCCACTTGGCCAACGTCGCCGCGCGCGAAGCTGATATTCACGCGTTCAACATCGTCACGGCCGACGAAGCCCGCCGTTCGGCCGAGGCAATCGATGCGGCCGTGGCCGCCGGCCACGATCCTGGCCCTCTCGCTGGCGTCCCGATTGCGCTGAAGGACAACATGTGCACCCGTGGTGTGCCAACCACGTGCTCGTCGAAGATTCTCGAAGGATGGAAGCCGCCGTACGACGCCACGGTGGTGGAGCGGTTGGCGCACTCTGGAGCGGTGGTGGTCGGCAAGACCAACCTCGACGAATTCGCCATGGGTTCCAGCACCGAGAACTCGGCCTTCGGCCCCACCTTCAACCCGCATGACATCACGCGAGTGGCCGGTGGATCGAGCGGTGGGAGCGCAGCCGCTGTTGCCGCACGCTTCGCATCACTGTCTCTCGGTAGCGACACCGGCGGGTCGATCCGCCAGCCGGCCGCTCTGTGCGGTGTGGTCGGTGTCAAGCCCACGTACGGAACCGTGAGCCGTCACGGGCTGGTGGCCTTTGCCAGCAGTCTCGATCAGATCGGACCGTTCTCGCACGACGTGCGCGACTCCGCCCTCCTTCTGGAAGCGATCAGTGGGCACGATCCGCTCGACAGCACCTCGATCCCGCAGCCACCGCTGCGGTTGCTCTCCGAACTCGACCGAGGTGTGGAAGGTTTGCGCATCGGCCGAATCACCGACCTGCCGGGTGGTAGTGAATCCGAGGTCGATGCCCGTCTCGCCGAGGCCTTCGATGCCTTGGAAGCCGCCGGAGCGACGATCGTCGACGTCGAACTTCCCTCCATGAAATTCGGTCTCACGGCGTACTACTTGGTGGCGCCGGCCGAGGCGAGCAGCAATCTCGCCCGATACGACGGCGTTCGATACGGCATGCGTGTCGAGGCCCCCGATACGAACTCCATGTACATGGCCACGCGGGCGGCCGGATTCGGCGACGAGGTCAAACGGCGCATCATGCTCGGCACGTACGCGCTGTCAGCCGGTTATTACGACGCGTACTACGGCAAGGCGTTGAAGGTTCGACGCCTCATTTCCGACGACTTTGCCCGCGCGTACCAGAAGGCCGACGTGCTGTTGACGCCCACCTCGCCGATCGTGGCCTTCCCAGTTGGATCGAAAGTCGACGATCCGTTGTCGATGTATCTGTGCGACGTGTTCACCATTCCCACCAACCTGGCCGGCCATCCGGCCATGAGTGTTCCGTTCGGGACGGGCGCCCACGGACTTCCGGTGGGTATGCAAGTGCTGGCACCGACCCTCGGTGAAGCAGTCATGTTCCGAGTGGCGGCCGAACTCGAGCGAGGTGCGCGATGAGCGAGACCTTCATGATTGACGACTACGAACTCGTGTGCGGACTCGAGGTGCACGTCGAACTCGCGACGGCCACCAAACTTTTCTCGGCGAGCGCCAATCGTTTCGGCGACGATCCCAACGTGCACATCGATCCGGTGACTCTCGGTTTGCCCGGTGCCTTGCCGGTGCTCAACCGCCAGGCGGTCGAATTGGCCATGCGCATCGGCCTCGCGCTGAACTGCACCGTGCAGCCGTGCACGTTCCACCGCAAGAACTACTTCTATCCCGACATGCCGAAGGCGTATCAGATCTCGCAATACGACCAGCCCTTGAACATCGACGGCTGGCTCGAACTGCCGAGTGGTAAGCGCATCGGCGTCGAGCGGGCCCACCTCGAAGAGGACACCGGCAAGAGCACGCACATCGGTGGATCGGGTGGACGTATTCATGGCAGCGACCATTCGCTCATCGACTTCAACCGGGCCGGAGTGCCGCTCGTCGAGATCGTCGGTCGTCCCGACATCACCTCGCCCGAGGAAGCTCGACAGTACGTGACCGAACTCCGGCAGATCCTCGTGGCTATCGGAGCGTCCGACGCCAAGATGGAAGAGGGATCCATGCGTTGCGACGCCAACGTGAGCGTGCGTAAACCTGGAGATCCACTCGGCACCCGCTGCGAGATCAAGAACGTCAACTCGGTACGTTCGCTCGGCCGTGCGATCGAGTACGAAGCCCGTCGTCAGATCGCTCTCATCGAGAGTGGCGAGAAAGTGCGTCAAGAGACTCGCCACTGGGACGAAAACGACGGTCGTACACACACGTTGCGCTCGAAAGAGGATGCCGACGACTACCGCTATTTCCTCGAACCCGACCTCGTTCCACTCGTTCCCGCTGACTCGTGGATCGACGAGGTCCGGACGTCGTTGCCGATGTTGCCGCGTGAGCGACGCCAGCGTCTCTCGGTGGCAACCGGTGCCGCCGCTGATGGCGAAGCGGTCATGGTCGTGGTCGAACGCGGTCAAGACGACTACGTCCTCGCCGTCGGCAGCGCCGGCGCCGACGTGGCGCGAGCGCTCGTGCACGTGAAGGAGGCCTACGCCGAACAAGGCGCAGCGCCGACCGTGCCGGTGGCCGACCTGGCCCGCCTCATCACCATGGAGACGTCGGGTGCGCTCACCGCCACTCAGACCAAAACGGTGCTGGCCGAGATCGTGGAAGCTGGAGGAGGCGATGCCACGGCCATTGCGGCCGCCAAGGGTTTCGAAGCCATGGACAACTCCGAACTCGAAGCCATGGTCGACGAAGCAATTGCGGGCAATGCCGATGCCTGGGCCAAGTACTGCGGCGGCGAGGACAAGGCAATGGGCGCCCTCGTCGGAGCGATCATGAAGTCGAGCAAGGGCAAAGCCGATGGCAAAGCCGTGACGGCGTTGCTGCAAGCGAAGCGCGGTTCTTGAGCCCGTGTCCGATCATGTTCTGATCAACGACCTTCGGTTCGAGAGCATCATCGGCGTTCTCGACCATGAGCGACTGGCACCACAGCCGTTACGCGTCGACGTCGACATGGAGATCGACCTCCATGATGCCGGCACCTCCGACGATCTCGAACAGACGGTGCATTACGGAGAGGTTGCGGTTGCGCTTGCGAATCTGGCGCGCGACACCGAGTACCTACTGCTCGAACGGTTGGCCCAGCACATGGCCGAGGTGGTGTTGTCGTTTCCGTTGGTTCGAGCGGTCGATTTGACGCTCACGAAACTGCGACCTCCGATTCCCGAGCAGATCGACTCGACTGCCGTTCGTATCCGGCGCGCTCGAGCCGAGGTCTCGTCCGCGACCCGCCATCGGGCGATCGTCGCTCTCGGGAGCAATCTCGGCAGTCGAGAGTCTCACCTCCGCTTCGCCATCGAGCGTCTGGGTGAGAGTGTGGTCGCCCAGTCGCAGGTGTTCGAAACCGATCCGATCGGTGGGCCCGACGATCAAGGTGCGTACCTGAACATGGTGGTAGCGCTCGAGACCGAGCTCGATCCGTATGCACTGCTTCGATGGTTGCATCGCATCGAAGCCGATGCCGGCCGTGAGCGAATCGTGCACTGGGGTCCGCGCACGCTCGATCTCGACCTCTTGTTCTTCGACGACGTCGTGATCACCGGTGGCAATCTGGCAGTTCCCCATCCGCGTTATGCCGAACGACGGTTTGTCCTCGCCCCCCTCAGCGAAGTCGCCCCCGAGAAGTGCCCCGCCAACTGGGACCGGGATCTGCCACCTGACGCGGTGTATCCGCGCGGCCCGTTGAACTGAATCAGATCAGGCCGAGGTCGCGTTCGACGCGACGCACCTTTTCGGGATAGTGCACGCGGCCGTACTCGGGGCGTTGCCGGAGGACGATCTCGAGCAGTTCATCGTGTTGGGCCGTCTCTTTCCAGGGGAGCGCGATGTAGAGCGGCAGATCGAAAACTCGGAGAGCGTCGAGATTCGAATACACCTGCTTCTGGTACAGATAACGCTCCTCCCAGGGCCAATTGGAGGGCGCGAAACCCGTGCCCGGATCGAGGATGCAGAGGGAACGCAACCCGTAGCGATCGGCGACGGCGAGTTGTTCGGTGAAGAAATCGAGCATGACCTGGACTGGGTCGGCTCGAACAAGTTCCATCTGTCGCGGATTGGGTCCGGAGAGGAACGGCAGCACGATCGGCACCTGGAACTCGGCGGCCACCTGCCACATCTCGTCGGTCTGCATGCCGTCAGCGGCATTGATCACTGTCGCGCCGTGCTCGAGAGCACGACGTGTGACCTCGGGTTTCCACGAGTCGATACTGAGCGGTACGCCGAAGGCGGCAAGTGCGTCGACGATGGCCTCGAGTCGCGACCACTCTTCCTCCCACGGGACGACTGTCGCATTGTCGGTGGAACCCTGTCCGCCGAGATCGATACCCTGACAACCGTGGTCGAGGAGATATTCGGCCCGACGAGTAGCGGCGTCGGGTGTGGTCGCTATTGAATCGGTGTTGAGCGAATCGCCTGAAGCGTTCACCACTCCGTACAAGAACATGACGTCAGGCTACGACGAGAAGCGAACGATGAGCGGAATCAAGACATTCGATCCGAGCGGCTGGAATCTCGAAGCGGTCTTGGCGGCGAAAGGTGATCGTACGGTGTCGGTGTGCATTCCGTGTCGTGACGAGGCCGAGACCATCGGTGATCTCGTTCGCATGATCGACCAGTCCCTGCTCGGAAATCTGGTCGACGAACTGATCGTGCTCGACGATGGATCGACCGACGGAACGGCCGATATCGCGGAAGAAGCCGGTGCCACCGTGGTCCCGGTCGATGTCGTTCACTTCTTCCACGGAACGGCGCGCGGCAAGGGCAACGCTCTCTGGTCGAGTCTGATCGCGAGCGATGGCGATTTCGTGGTGTGGTGTGACGGCGACATCACGAGCTTCACCCCCGACTGGATCGTTCGCTTGGTGATGCCTCTTCTGATCGACGACGAACTCGGACTGGTGAAGGCCAGCTATCACCGGCCATCCCATCTGGGCGGAGGAGGACGAACCACCGAACTCGTGGCCCGTCCGTTGCTCTCCCTGTTCTTCCCCGAACTCGCCGAACTCGAACAACCTTTGGCCGGGGAATATGCCGGACGGCGTTCGATGCTCGAATCCATTCCCTTCGCAACCGGATGGGGTGTCGAGATCGGCATGGTGGTCGACATGTACGAGCGTTTCGGTGTCGCTGCTGTCGGTCAGGTCGACCTCGGGATGCGTCTGCATCGTCATCACCGTCTCGAGACCTTGGCCATCCAAGCCGCCGAAGTGACCGCCACTCTGCTGTCGCGATTGCCTGATGCACCGTCGTTCGCCGACTCCGCACCTCGACTTCATCGCAAAGCCGGGGAACCGGTCGAACTGAACTTGATGGTGCGACCACCGGTCGCGTCACTCGCGCGCTTCGGCGTCTCGTAGGTAGCGCAAGAACACGAAGCCGCTGTCGTGGGCGACATGGGCGAGATGCCAGGGTTCCCGCATGGCCCAGGCGCCCTCGGCCAGACGATCACTCCGGCCGGCGACGAAACGCGGTGCCACGGTCAGCCACACTTCGTCGACCAGATCGGCACCGAGCATCTGGCCGTTCAGTGACGGGCCGCCCTCGAGAGCGCATACGTCACCCGGAAGAGTCGTGACCACATCGCGAACGTCACCGGTGACGATGCGCGTGTTCCCGGCTGCGATCAGGGCGTCGTGATGTCGACCGAGATCGCCCGACGACGACATGACGACCAGGGTCTGGTGTGACGGCACAGGTGAGTAGCCGTCGGCACGGACGGTTTCGGCGCCCACGAACACCGTGTCGGCCGATCGATGAAGATGGAGAAAGACGTCGCGATCAGCGGGTCCGCCGAGCAGGTGGGAGGCGCCTTCGATGGCAACCGCACCGTCGCCGGTCGAGATCATCGACATGACGATCCAGGGCCGATTGGCCCGACGTCGGCGGTTGGACAGGTCGTAGGCCTCAGCCACCGAGACCTGACCCGGGTGGGGGTGGAGAAGGTGCACGACACGTGTCTACCGTCCGCAAGAGGCGAGGAGTGTGACGTGTGATCGGGGGCTGCGGTGGGGGCGTTCTCGATCTGACGTGGCGTCAGATCGGTGGGATAGAGTTTGAGCATGTACTTGGCCGAAACACCCGACCAGCAAGCCCTTCGCAAAGAGCTCCGCGAGTACTTCGCCGCCATGCTCACGCCTGAGGTTCGTGCCGAACTGGGCGAATCCGGTGAGGGCAGACCGATTTTCCGCGATCTCGTCCGGCAGATGGGGTCCGACGGTTGGCTCGGACTCGGTTGGCCGCAGGAATTCGGCGGGCAGGGTCGTCCGGCGACCGATCAATTCATCATGTTCGATGAGATTCAGCGGGCCCACGCCCCGTTCCCCTTCGTCACGGTCAACACCGTTGGGCCCGCGATCATGGCCCACGGCACCCAGGCCCAGAAGGACCAGTACCTCACCGGCATCTTGAAAGGTGAGATCAACTTCGCCATCGGATACACCGAACCCGAAGCCGGCACCGACCTGGCCAGTCTGCGCACCACCGCCGTCCTCGACGGAGACGAGTGGGTCATCAACGGCAACAAGGTGTACACCTCGGGCGCCAATCAGTCCGATTACGTATGGTTGGCTTGCCGCACCGACACCGAGGCGCCCAAGCATCAGGGCATCACGATCATCATCGTGCCGACCAACACCCCCGGCTTCGAATGGACCCCGATCACCACGGTGGGCGGAGTCGTGACCACGGCCACCTACTACACCGATGTGCGTGTGCCGAAAGAGAACGTGATCGGTGAGATCAACGGTGGTTGGAAGCTGATCACGATGCAGCTCAACCATGAGCGAGTCGGCCTGGCCGCGTTGTCCGGTCTCACCGAACGGCTCTGTGACGACGTGACCACCTGGTGTCGCGTCACGCCGTCCGGTGGCGCGAACGGTGAGAAGATGATCGACCTGCCTTGGGTGCAGGCCGACCTCGCCAAGTGCGCGGCCCTGCTCGACGCCATTCGACTCATGACATGGAAGCTCGCCAAGAGCGTCGCCGACAACACACTCGGACCGGCCGAGTCGAGTGGTGTGAAGGTGTTCGGTACCGAGCGCGCCGTCGAGGTGTACCGCATCCTGCAAGGAATCCTCGGGCCGGTGTCTCACTTGCGTGATGGCTCGCCGGGTGCCGTGATCCACGGTGAAGTCGAGCGGGCCGCACGCGCCGCCCAGATCAACACCTTCGGCGGCGGTGTGAACGAGATCCAGCGTGAGCTTGTGGCCTCGGCCGGTCTCGGCCTCGCCCGCGCCCGCTGATCAGAGTCGCTGGATAATCGTCCCGGTCGACACGGCGCCGCCGCAGCACATCGTGACGAGAGCGATTTCTTTGTCGCTGCGCTCGAGTTCGTGCAGAGCCGTGGTGATGAGACGGCTGCCGGTCGAACCGACCGGGTGACCGAGGGCGATCGCTCCACCGTTCACGTTGACCTTGGTCATCAGATCGTCACGACTCACGCCGTGCACCTGAGCCCAGGAGAGCACCACACTGGCGAACGCCTCGTTGATCTCGACGATGTCGATGTCGGCCATGGTCATCCCGGCGTCCTTCAGGACCTTCTCGGTGGCTTGTACAGGTCCGTCGAGGTGGTAGTACGGCTCGGCTCCCACCAGGCATTGCGCCACGATGCGAGCGCGGGGGCGCAGACCCTCGGCGCGAGCCTTGTCCTCGTCCATCCACAGCACGGCGGCGGCACCGTCGCTGATCTGACTCGAGTTGCCGGCCGTGTGGATGCCATCGGGCAACACCGGGTTGAGTGACGCCAACTTCTCGGCCGAGGTCTCGCGCAGGCCACCGTCACGAGTGACGACGACGACGTTGCCCTCGGCATCGACGGCCTCGACCGGAACGATCTCGCGTTCGAAACGACCTTCCTCAGTAGCTCGGATGGCCTTTTGTTGTGAGATGAGGCCCAAGTAGTCGACGTCGTCACGGGTGATGCCACGACGCTGAGCGATGCGCTCGGCGGCCCCGAACTGGTCGGGCATGTCGAGCGCGAAATCGGCCGGCTTCGAGCTTCCGTTCACGAAGGTGACATCAGCGCCTTCGCCGACTCGCGGCACGTTGGCGCCCAGCCACACCTTGCTCATGTGCTCCACACCGCAGGCCAGACCGGCGTCGACCACCCCGGCTGCGATCATGTTGTGGATCATGTGGTTGGCCTGCTGGCTCGAACCGCACTGGCAGTCGATGGTGGTGGCAGCGACTTGCCACGGGAGGCCCTGGTTCAGCCAGGCCGTACGCGACACGTTGCTGGCCTGTTCGCCGGCCTGGGTGACGCAGCCACCGATCACCTGGCCGATCGACATCGGATCGACACCAGCGCGCTCGAGAACGCCAGCCTGGATGCGGCCGAGAAATGTTGCGGCATGGGTCTCGGCGAACTGTCCGTTGCGCTTGCCGATGGCCGAACGACCGGCCTCGATGATGACAGGCTTGCCCATGGTCTAATCCTCGTTTCGTGGGTTTTGTGTCGGGGGAGTCGTGGATCAGCGACGCGTCAGCGCCACCGGAAGATGTTTGATGCCGTGGATGAAACTCGACTGGAGTTTGTCGATTTCGCCGTTCAGTTCGACATCGGCGACACGCTTCGAGAGTTCTTCGAAGAGGATGCGCATTTCGAGTCGAGCGAGATTCGATCCGAGGCAGAAGTGCGGACCACCACCGCCGAAGGTGACGTGCGGATTCGGAGTGCGACCGATGTCGAAGCGATCGGGATCGGTGAAAACCCGCTCGTCGCGGTTGGCCGACGGGTAGAACATCGTGACCGAATCTCCTTCGGCGATTTCGACTCCGTGCAGTTCGACGTCACACGTAGCAGCCCGACGGAAGTAATTGACGGGAGTCGCGTAGCGCAGAATCTCTTCGACGGCCGACGTGACGAGAGACGAATCCGCCTGCAGGCGACGCCACTCGTCCGGATGCTCGATCATCGCCGCCACGCCGTGGCTGATGCCGTTGCGGGTGGTCTCGTTGCCGGCCACGGCAAGCAGCATCATGAACAGGTCGAATTCGTGCTCGGACAGTACGTCGCCGTCGTGTTCGCTGATGAGCGTGGTGATGATGTCGTCTTTGGGGTTGGCCTTGCGTTCGAGGGCCAACTGGTTCGAGTACATGTAGAGCTCGGTCGCGGCGATCATGCCGCCTTCGGGATCGGCGCCGTACTCGGGGTCGTTGGCGCCGATCATGGCGTTCGACCAATCGAAGACTTTGCGCCGGTCCTCGACCGGAATCCCGACCAGTTCGGCGATGGCGATGAGTGGCAACTCGGAAGACACCTTGTCGACGAAGTCGACCGTTCCGGCTTCGATTGCTTCTTCGACGAGCTGAATGGCGACTTCGCGGAAGCGCGTTTCGAGCATGCGCATGGCTTTGGGCGTGAAACCGCGGCTCACGAGCGTGCGCAAGCGCGTGTGATCGGGTGGATCGAGATCGATCATGAGACGCGCCGAGTCGTTGTCGATCTCGGTGGGCGTCTCGTTCATGAGCGAGCCCTTCTTGGCCGACGAGAACGTCTGGAACTTGCGACTGACCTCCACGACATCGGCGTGCCGGGTGATCGCCCAGAACTCCTCGGTGTAGGCCTGCTCGACGCCGCGGCACTTGAGCACCGGCGCCTCGTCGCGTAGCTGCTTGTAGAGCTCGAATGGTGGTCCGAACTTGTATGACGCGTGCGAGATCACGTCGAGAACCTCGAACCTCAGGTCGTACTTCATCGTCTGCCCCTCGTCGTCGTGAAGTGGTGAGTCAGCGGTCCGTCCCGAGGATGAGTCCACTGGTCGGAACCCCTGTACCGGCGGTCACCAGCACGTTCTCGACACTATCCACTTGATTCACGCTCGTGCCACGCACCTGGCGAACACCTTCGGCAATTCCGTTCATGCCGTGCAGGTACGCCTCACCCAACTGTCCGCCGTGGGTGTTGATGGGGAGTCGACCTCCGATCTCGAGGGCACCGTCGGTGATGAAGTCCTTCGCCTCACCGCGAGGGCAGAATCCGAACTCCTCCAATTGCATCAGCACGTACGGGGTGAAGTGGTCGTAGAGAACCGCGGTCTGAATGTCGGCCGGCGTGAGACCCGACGACGTCCAGAGTTCGTCGGCTACCACCTTCATCTCGGGAAGTTGCGCGATGTCGTCGCGATAGAAAGACGTCATCGTCCACTGCTGGTCGCCGGCTCCCTGGGCGCCGGCGAGAACCACGGCCGGCTTGTTCGGAAGATCTCGGGCTCGTTCGACACTCGTGACCACGAGAGCTTGGCCCCCGTCGGTCTCCTGACAGCAGTCGAGAAGGTGCAACGGATCGACGATCCACCGGCTGTTCTGATGGTCTTCGAGAGTGACCGGCTGCTCATGGAACCAGGCGGCCGGATTGTTGGCGGCGTGACGCCGTCCGGCCACCGCGACTCGGCCGAAGTCGAGCGACGTCGCCCCGTAGAGGTGCATGTATCGACGAGCGACCATGGCCACCCAACTGGCCGGAGTGAGCAGGCCTGTCGGAGTGGTCCAGGAGAACTGGGCGCGCTCGGCGGTGGCCGAGACGTCGAGATCTTGTACGCCGGCACCGAATCGACGTCCGCTTCGCTCGTTGAAGGCGCGGTAGCACACCACGGCGTCGGCGACTCCGGTGGCCACCGCCATGGCGGCCATGACGATCGTTCCGCAGGCCGCGCCGCCGCCGTAGTGCACGCGGCTGAAGTGCCGGAGTGAACCGATGCCCACGTGACGGGCGATTTCGATGTCGGGGTTGTTGTCAGTGGAGTACGTGACCATGCCGTCGATGTCGGACGGCGACAATCCGCTGTCGGCGATGGCGGCGGCCACCGCTTCGCTGGCGAGACTCATTTCGCTGCGACCCGAATCCTTACTGAATTCGGTGGCACCGATTCCCACGATCGCGGTCTGGCCGCCGAGCTGGTTGCCGATCCGGGTCACGCTCATGGCAGCACCACCTCGACAGTTGCGTTCATGTGGTCGCCGAGTGAATTCGAACCCTTCACGGCGACGGTGACCATGCGCTGTTCGACGTCGATCGCCGTGACTTCACCGGTGATTGCCATGGTGTCGCCGGGATAGTTCGGCGCGCCAAGACGAATCTTGACCGATCGCAAGAGAGCATTCGGTCCGGTCCAGTCGGTGACGAAACGACCGACGAACGAATTCGACGTGAGAATGTTCATGATGATGTCCTGTGAGCCGCGCTCCTTGGCCACGTCAGGATCGTGGTGCACGACCTGGTAATCGCGCGTGGCGATCGCAGTCGACACGATGAGGGTGCGGGTGAGTGGAACGTCGAGTGATGGCAGAGCGTCGCCCACCTGCACCGAGTCGAACGTTCGGGTGTCGGGAAGTCGAGTGATGGTCATGAGTATTCCTGTCTCGTCAGGTGCGGGCGATCAGTTGTCCGAGGCGGGCGAGGTGAGAACTCGCCGAGCCGAGTTGCGTGGCGAGCTGGATGCCCCACAGGAAGAATCGGTGAACCGGGTAGTCGACGTCGGCGCCGATGCCACCGTGCAGATGTTGGGAGGCGGTGACGACCTGTTGCGCTCCTTCACTGCCCCAATAGGCGGCAACTGCCACGTCGCGACGGGCATCGAATCCTTCGGCGAGACGCCAGGCCGCGTTGAGAGTGGTCACGCGCATGGCTTCGGTGGTGATGTAGCCGTCAGCGGCTCGCTGCGTGGTGGCCTGGAAAGCCGACAACGGCTTGCCGAACTGCTTGCGGGTCGAGAGGTACGACGCCGTCATGGCGATCGAACCCTCGGCCACGCCCACCTGAATGGATGCGAGGGCCACCACGGCATGCTCGAAGGCCGAACGCAACATCTCGCCGCCGTCGTATTCGCACGTACCACTGGCATCGGTGCCGAGTAGCGATGTGATCGGCAAGGTGCAGTCGATGTCGAGATGGGCTTGCGGTTCGAGATTGGTGGTGGTGACCGGAACGACGGTCACCCCTGGCGTGTCGAGGGGCAGCAGAAGTAAGGCCGGCCGATCGTCCTCCCGGCGAACCGACACCAGGGCGACATCGGCGTGCTGAGCGAAGGGGACAGCGGGCTTGGTGCCGGTTACTTTCACGCTGTCGCCGGAGACGACGGCCGTGGTGTTGGGGCGACCGATGTCGTTGGCACCGAATTCGGCGAGACCGAGAGTCACGATCGTGCTGCCGTCGGCGACGCCACCCAGAAAGGCCCGCTGCTCGGCGGTTCCGTAATCGGCGACCGTGAGGCCGACCACACCGGTGGTCCAGAGCGGAACAAGTGACACGTACCGACCTTGTGCCATGAGAGCGAGTGAGAGTTCGACCGGTCCGAATCCGCTTCCCCCGTTCTCTTCGGGGATGCACAGAGCCTGCACGCCGCTCGCTGCGAGTTGCTCCCAAGTCTCACGGTCGAAACCGTCAGCCTTCTCGATGCTCTTCACCCGCTCGACCGTCGATTGACCCGAGAAGATCTGTTCGGCGAGGTCGCGGATGACCTCCTGTTCTTCGCTCAGTTCGAAGTTCATTGTGCGTCTCCTGCGTTCGATCCTCCGAGCACTGCGAAGGGAAGTTTCATGTCGGGATCGGTGGCCTCGATGACGACGTCGACTCGAGCGCCGACTGTGAGGCCCTCCGGCGAGTTGCCTTTCACGTTCATGATCACACGCACTGTCATGTCGTCCGGTCGTGCGTCGGCCGGCGGATCGAGATCGACCAACAGAATCGGCAGTGGATAGTCGAAGCTCGGGATCTGTGGATAGTGAGTGATCACGAAACTGTGAATCGTTCCCGACGTCGGCATGTCGATCTCCGTCCACGAGAGCGAATGGCACGACGGGCACATGGGGCCGGTGGGGAAGCGAAGTGTGGAACAGTCGGTACAACGCTGCGCGAGCAGTCGACCTTCGTTCAGGCCTTCGAACCACCACTTGTTGTCGAATGTGGTGGCCGGACGCGGACGGGGCGGCTTCGGCTTGGCCGCCGGCGCCTTGGCCTTGGGTCGGAACCGGAAGATACGAAACATCATCTGGCCGACCAACTGGTCGTCGGCGTCGTAATAGTCCTGGCGAGTGGTCACGAAATGGCCGGTGCCAAGGCCGGTGGTCTTCTCGTCGCTGATGGTGTCGATGACCGTGCGCATCGTGAGTCGATCGCCGGGACGCAGATACCGGTGGTACACCTGATCGCTGTTGGTGCCGACCACGCTCGTGAAACCGCGCGAGAACAGCAGCTGGTTCATGCGTTCGTAGGGACCGTCACCGTCGCGCTTCGGGCCGTCGATTCCCACCATCACCCACGACTGCAGCATGGTTGGCGGAGCGACAATGCCTCCGTGCACGCTCTGTGACGCCAGCTCCTCGTTCGTGTACACCGGGTTCGTGTCTCCGATCGTCTCGACGAGATGACGGATCATCGGAGCGTTGACCAGATCGGGTGCCGGTTCGGCTGGTCCGATTTCTTTGCCGACGTACGACTGGAGTTCGGTGAAGAAGGCGGCCTTCGCTTCGGGTGTTTCGTCGACGACGGTCTCGGTGCTGGTGCTAGTGGAGGTCATGGCTCTCGAGGTCTTTCTGGCGGGTGATGCGGGGGTGAGATTCAGGCGCGGGTGAGCGCGCTCCAGGGTCGGTCTTTGTCGGGTTGAGGTTCGCGAGGAAGTCCGAGACCACGTTCGGCAATGATGTTGCGTTGGATTTCGTCGGTACCGCCGCCGATACGGATGGCGAACTGCGACAGAAGGTGCTGACCCCATTGGTTGTCGTGCGGAGCATCGTCACCCCACAGCGTGAAACCCGGACCGACGATCTCGGCCGCCAGATCGGCGGTGAGACGCCAATGATTGGCGTAGGCCAATTTGAGGGTGAGCATCTCGGGTCCGGGCATGCGCTTCTGGCTCATCGCCGTTCGCATGCGGAAGCCGAGATATCGCAAATTTTCCGAGCGAATGTGCGCTTGGGCCAGACCTTGGCGCACCCGAAGGTCGTCGGCGAGACCGCGTTCGCGGGCGATGTCGGCGAGTTGCTGAACGGTCCATCCCCCGCCACCCGATCCGATGTGGCTGCGTTCGTTGCTGAGGGTGGTCTGGGCGACCTTCCAACCTCCGTCGACTTCGCCGAGGACGTTGGCGCTCGGGATGCGAACATCGCTCAGGAACACTTCGTTGAAGTGTTGGACGCCGGTGATCTGTGTGATCGGACGAATGTCGAGTCCGGGTGTCTTCATATCGAGGATGAAATAGGTGATGCCGGCGTGCTTGGCCACCTCGGTGTCGGTTCGAGCGAGGAGGATTGCGTAGTCGGCGAACTGGCCGAAACTGGTCCAGACCTTCTGCCCGTTCACGACCCACTCGTCGCCGTCGCGCACTGCGCGAGTGCCGAGTGACGCGAGGTCGCTGCCCGACCCAGGCTCACTGAAGAGCTGGCACCACACCTCGTCACCGCGCAAGATGGGGGCGAGGTGACGCTCCTGTTGATCGGGAGTGCCATGGGAGATGAGCGTGGGACCCACCATGCCGATCGACACGGCGAAGGCTCCGTTCGACACCTCGAAGGCCGACATCTCTTCGGCGAAGATTGCCGCCTGGATGGCGCTGGCACCGCGCCCCCCGAACTGTTTCGGCCACGTGATTCCGGCCCAACCGTTGTCGAAGAGGACTCGCTGCCAGTCTCGACACTTCTGGATGTGGCCGGCCAGATCGTGTTCGCCGAGCTCCCCGACTCCATCTGACTTCAGGCGGGCGTGCTGACCGAGCCAGGTCCGCGCCTCGACCCGGAAAGCTGCCTCGTCCGGTGTGTCGCCGATGTGCATGTGCGTGCCTGTCTCCCCTGGCTGGACGGTTTCTGACAGTCTGTCAGAAACGCCCGGGGGCTCCCCCATGGGGAGGGCGATGTCACTCGGGCCAGGCTGCCGGTCCTTCGAAGAACACCAGGTCGTCCCGACTCGTGAGGAGGTCGCGACCCGCAGTTGTGTCGATAACCGCCGGCCAATGCTCGCGGAGTTCCTCGAGAGAGAGGTCGGGTCGGCCCGACCAGCCCGGGTGGCCGACCGTCGAGATGAGCGAGGATCGGCCGGCTCCGGCGGTGACGATGCGACCCGTCACGTCGATGTCGTCGTGGACGAGCCAGCAGGCGGCCGGACTACAGGCCGAAGCCGGGAAGTTCTCTTCCATCCAACGCCGGGTGTCCTCGTGCGGATTGAGCGCTGCCGAGCGCGTGTAGCCAATGGGCATCAGACAGTTGACCGTGATGCCGTGTTCGGCGCCTTCGTTGGCCAGCGAGCGGGTGAGGCCGACGAGTCCGGCCTTGGCTACCGAGTAGGCGGGCATGCCGAGCGAACCGATGGCGGCTGCCGACGAGGTGACGAGGATGCGGCCGAACTTGCGATCGACGAAATGCGCCCAGGCCGCCCGACACATGTTCCAGGTGCCGACCAGATGCGTGGACAGGATCGTGTCGAGTTGTCGGTCGGTGGTGTCGAGAAACGAACCAGTTGGTCCGCCGCGCCCGGCGTTGTTGAGAACGATGTGCAGATCGCCGAGACGCGAGATGGCGTCGGCCACGATCGCACGTGCTTCGTCGGGATCGGCGACCGATCTCGTGTCGACGATCGCGTTTCCACCGGCGGCGACGATTTCGGCTGCGGTGACCTCGGCGTGTTCACTCGAGATGTCGTTCACCACGACACTCGCGCCCCGCGCTCCGAGGAGTAGAGCATGTTCACGCCCAAGGCCCCGTCCGGCCCCGGTCACGATCGCGACACGATCGTCGAAGCGAACGTCGTCCATGTGTCGACACCGTACAGTTCTCATATGAAGAACGCGGAAAGGCCGGTGGTGATGGTCACCGGAGCCAGTCGAGGAATCGGGCGGGCCGTGGCGATCGATCTCGCGACTCGCGGCTACGACCTGGTGCTGACGGCGCGTTCGGTGGATGGAGGAGCCACTTTCGACGGGACCTCACGTCTCGACGATCTGGCGGGCGTTGCATTACCGGGATCGATCGCCGAGACAGCCGAGGAATGTCGTCGCCGATCGTCGGACTGCCGTGTGTCGTGCGTGGCGATGGATCTGATCGACGAGCAAAGTGTGCGAGCGGCTGCTCGTCACGCCATAGCCGAGTTCGGACGTGTCGACGCGTTGGTGTCGAATGCGATCTATCAGGGGCCGGGAGTGAACGACCCGTTTGTCGATCTCCCGGTCGAGTTGTTGCGACGAGTGATCGATGGCGATGCCGTCGCTCCCATGGTGTTGCTCTCCGAACTGCTACCCGGGATGTTGAGCGCCGGACGGGGCGTATTCGTACACCTCACGTCCGGGGCGGCAACACTGGTGCCGAAGGCTCCCACCGGGCGTGGGGGGTGGGGCGTTGCCTATGCGATGGCGAAGGGGGCCGCCCATCGCATCGCTGGTGTCCTGCACGCGGAACACTTCGCCGACGGAATCCGCGCCTACAGCGTGAACCCCGGTCACGTGACCACCGAAGTGATGCGTCAGCGAGCCGAACGAGCCGGACGCGAAGTCACAGGTCAGGGCCCGGATGACACTGTGGCGGCGATCGTCTGGTTGCTCGAAGGCGGCGACGACGCTCTGGCGATGTCGGGCGGTGAAGTGGTGGCACGCGACGTCGCGGCGCGACTGCACTGATCGTTTCTCAGGACGAACGAAGTCGTCCGACTGCTTCAGCGAGCGCCCGATCGTGTTCGTTGTCGGGAGGGGGTGCGACGAGGATGCCGTCGGCGGTGTCGCCGAACCAATCGAGGGCGACGTCGGGAAGTTCGTCGTATGTGGCTTGCGGTACGAGGGTGTCGAGGACGTCGTCGGTCACCAGGTCGGCGAGGTCACCCCAGCGCTGTTCGCGAATGAGGGCTCGGAGGCGACCGGCGAGCTCGGCCCATCCGAACAGTTCGAGAGTCCGCTCGTAGGCCGGAGTGGAATACAAAAAGGCGAGGAGTCGACGGTTGTGCTCTCGACGCTCGTCGATGTCGGTGCGAGTGGCGCCGAGGATCCACTGCGTCCCGACCACGAGTTCGATCTCGGTGATCGACCGATCGGCCTTCTGGGCTCCGGTGGCGAGCCCGGGACGACACACTTCGCGGAGGTAGCGAGGGTGGCTGTTGGTGGGGTGAGTGACGAACCCGTCGGCGATGGCACCGGCGGTCTCGACCAACTTCTTGTTGACACCTCCCATCCAGACGTTGGGGCGGGTGATTCCGTCGGGAAGCGGGTCGGGCGTGAAATTCGGGGTGAGGAGAGTGAGGTCGTAGTGCTCACTTCGATAATCGAGTGGCGCTTCACCGTCGAAGGCTCGCCAACAGGCGCGGACGGCGCCGATGTGGTCGCGCAATCGGCCCACCGGATCGTCGAACTCGGCGCCGAACCGTTTTTCGATGTGCGGGCGGATCTGAGTGCCGAGACCGAGTTGGAAGCGACCACCGGACGTCTCGGCCAGATCCCACGCCGAATAGGCGACGGCCATCGGACTTCGGACGAGGGCGAGTGCCACCGACGTTCGAACGACGAGAGCGGTCGTGGCTTGCAGCGCAACGAGCGACACGAGGAACGGATCGTGCACGGTCTCGGCGACATGGAGTCCGTCGTAGCCGAGTGCTTCGATACGACGAGCGTGGGCTGCGACGTCGCGCAGCGGGAGGCGGGGATCCATGCCGGCATAGACCTTCATGAGGAGACCTTCACGACGAGCCGCCGAATCTTTTGGCGGCCCACTGGCGGGCGCGCTGGTTCTCGAGGGCGAATGCGTCATCGGAGTCACCGAGCGGGCGGACTGCGTCGTAGAGCGCGCGAGTCTCCGCTGTGGCGTCGGCGTGAGTGGAGGCGATGGCGTGGCCGATCTCGACCGCCCGCTCGACCAATCGGTCGTGCGGTGTGACCTCGACGACGAGGCCCCATGCGAGCGCAGTCGCGGCATCGACGAATTCACCGGTGAAGCTCATGTAACGAGCGCGGCCCGGACCGATCAAGCGCGGAAGAAGGACCGTGAGTCCCCAACCGGGAACCATGCCGACCTTGGTGTGCGTGTCGGCGAAACGTGCTCGCTCGGATGCGACGAGGAAGTCGCACGCGAGCGCGATCTCGAAGCCGCCGGTCACGGCCGCCCCGTTGATCGCTCCGATCACCGGCACGCGCGTGGGCGGGAGAGCGGTCCAGTGACCAGGGTGCGGGTTCTCACCTTTCTTCTCGCCACCGTCGACGTCTCGTCGATCGAATCCGGCGCAGAAGGCGGGATCGGATCCGGTGAGCACGATGGTCCGCACCGTTTCGATGGCGTCACAACGCCGAATCGCCTCGGGCAACGCGCGACCCAACTCGGCGTCGATCGCGTTGCGCGCCTCGGGTCGATTCAAGGTGACGATCGCGACGGTGTCGCTCGCGATGATCTCGGTGAGAACCGCGCTGCTCATCGTCGCCCCCTCCCCATGATGTTTCGTCGGTATCTCGTGTTCGACTGGTTCTGACATAGTGTCAGAAAAGCCGCCGTTTCCGTCGACCGGCGGTCATCGATCGTGCGAGGGGGAGACATGGGGCGTTGGAGTCGCGAGGAGTTGCAGAGTGCCCACGACAATTTCGTGGCGGTCGCCCATCGTTCGGCCCAAAGCGGTGACTGGCGGGCATGGAGCGAGTTGTTCACCGAGGACGCCGAGTACGAGGAGCACCTGTACGGTAAGTTCCACGGCCGCGAACAGATCCTCACCTGGATCACGAAGACGATGGGTCGCTACCCGAGCAGCCACATGCGCGAGTTCCCCCACGATTGGTGCGTGTGCGACGAGGAGAAGGGTTGGTGGATCTGCCAGATCCAGAACCGTTTCGACGATCCGGGCGACGGCAAGGTGTACCAATCTCCGAACGTCACGATCCTGCAGTACGCAGGAGACATGAAGTTCCGACGTGAGGAGGACGTCTACAACCCGGCCAACTTCGCTCCGGTCGTGGAAGCATGGATGGCCGCCCGAGAACGGCATCACAAGGAAGGCAACGCATGAAGTTCTGGTGCGCGACAGCGTTCATGAAGACGAAGCAATTGGTGCACATCGCCCAGTTGCTCGACGAGGCCGGCTACCACGGTCTCATGGTGAGCGATCACCTCGTATATCCGAAGAATCTTCAGTCGAAGTACCCGTATTCACCGGACCCCGACGGTCGCCCCATCTGGGATCCCGAAACGGCCTGGCCCGATCCGTGGGTGCTGATCGGCGCGATGACGAGCGTGACGACTCATCTCAACTTCACGACCAACATCTACGTCGCCGGTCATCGGCCGCTTCTGCAATTGGCCAAGGAGATCGCCACCGCATCGGTTCTCTCCGACGGCCGAGTGGCACTCGGTGCCGGTGCCGGCTGGATGAAGGAGGAATTCGACCTGCAGGGCCAGGACTTCTCGAACCGCGGCAAGCGACTCACCGAGATGATTCAGGCCCTGCGCGCGATGTGGGCCGGCGGCTGGGTCGAGTTCCACGGCGATTACTACGACATTCCGCCAGTGACGATGGAGCCGAGTCCGCCGAAGCCGGTGCCGATCCACGTCGGTGGGCACACCGATGCTGCGTTGAAGCGTGCGGCGCGGGTCGGCGACGGATGGATCGGCAACGCGTATCCGTGGGAAGAAGCCGAAGTGCACATCACCAAATTGAAGGGATACCTGCGCGAGTACGGGCGAGAGAACGACGACTTCGAGATCATCTGCGGTTTGTACGCCATGCCCACCGCCGATCTGTACAAGCGTGCCGAAGAAGAGCTCGGCATGACCGGAACGTTGTGCATGCCCTGGGCGCTCGGCAACCCGTCCGCGGGTGATCACGCCGGACTCGCCGAGATGTCGGCTGCTTACAAGCCGTTCATCGACGACTTCGCGACCAACGTCGTGTCGAAGTGCCAGTGAACGACTGACGGGGACTTTCGACAGTTCGCTCGGTGCTCAGCCGGGCCAGACGAGAGACTGCATCTCGGTGTAGCAGTGCAGACCGAAATCGCCGCCGTCGCGACCGACGCCGCTCATCTTGAAACCGCCAAAGGGTGCTTCGTGATTGCGTTGCGCGGTGTTGATGCCGACGTTGCCGCTACGGAGCTGGCGGGCGATGCGATAGGCCCGGTCGGAGTCCTGAGAGAACACGTAGTCGTAGAGGCCGAACTCGGAACCATTGGCGATGGCGATGCCTTCGTCCTCTTCGTCGAACGGAACGACGACCACCACGGGGCCGAAGATCTCTTCTTTGACCGGTGTCATGTCGGGGTGGCAGCCGGCGATGAGCGTGGGAGCGACGTAGTAGCCGCGATCCATGTGCGCCGGGCGACGACCATCCACCACGATCTCGGCGCCTTCGGCCGCCCCGGCGGCGATGTACGACTCGATGCGATCTCGTTGCACTCCCGAGATGACCGGACCGACGAGGGTGTCGGCATCGGTGGGGGCGCCGACTTTCAGGTGCGGCGCGACGTTGGCAAGAGCCGACACCAATTCGTCGTAGCGCGAACGGTGCACCACGGCGCGGGTGGGCGCAGTGCAGATCTGACCGCTGTGGAAGGCCCACACACTCTGGATGGCACCGACGGCCTTGGCCACGTCGGCATCGTCCATGACGAGGGCAGCGCCTTTGCCGCCGAGTTCGAGGAGTTGACGCTTCATCGTTGCTGCGCCGGCCTGCATGATGCGCACACCCACCGCTGTCGATCCGGTGAACGACACCATGTCCACATCAGGGGACGTGGTGAGCGCGGCGGCCGGTTCGGGCTTCGACGACGTGACGATGTTGATCACTCCGGGTGGGAAACCGACCTCGTGCATGATCTCGGCCAACTCGATCACGGCGAGCGGATCTTGCGGCGCGGGCTTCATGACGACGGTGCATCCGACGGCGAGAGCAGGAGCGATCTTGCCGGCCATGTTCACGACCGGGAAGTTGTACGGCGAGATGCATGCCACCACGCCCACGGGTTGACGCTGCACCACACCGCCGATGAGACCACCAGGCGCAAGCGGAGTCGCCTGCATCGGGGACGGGGGCAACGGGATGTCGAGACTGCGAGTGGCGCTCCGCGCGTAGCGCTCGAAACGTTCGATTGCGACCGGCACCTGCATACGCGAGCCGACCTGAGCCGTGGCGCCGGTTTCACTGATGATGAGCGGCACGAGATCGCCCTGTCGCTCCTTCAGCTTGTCGGCGACGGCTTGTAAGAGGCGGGCGCGTTCGGCCGGGGGAGTGCGCCACCAAGCCGGAAAGGCGCGCTGCGCAGCACGAGCAGCCTCGTTCGCCTGCTCGACCGACGCCTCGGGGGCGTGGCCCACCACTTCTTCGGTGGCCGGATTCACGATCGGAGTTGTTCCCTCGGCGCCGTCGACCCATTGGCCGTCGATCAGCATGCGATAGCGCTTGTCGGTGCTTGCGGTCATAACTTCCCCCTCGGAACGGTCCGTCGCCAAGGCTACAATCTGACGAGTCGTCAGATTTCATCGTTCGACGGTCGAAGGACAGCCGAACGAGTGCGGGAAGTGGAGGAGCTCATGCTCGACATCGTCATTCGCGGCGGACTGGTCATCGACGGAACGGGAACGCCGGCCCGACGGGCCGACATCGGTGTGAAGGACGGTCGGATCGTCTCGGTCGGAACCGTCGACGAAGCAGCCGCCGAGGTGATCGACGCCGACGGTCTCATGGTGACACCGGGCTTCGTCGACCCGCACACGCACTACGACGCACAGTTGTTGTGGGACCCGACGGCGAGCCCATCGAGTGTTCACGGAGTCACCACGGTCATCGGGGGCAACTGCGGTTTCACTCTCGCGCCACTTCTGCCCGGTGACGCCGACTATCTGCGCAAGATGATGTCGAAGGTCGAAGGTATGCCGCTCGCCGCGCTCGAGAACGGCACCGACTGGTCGTGGGAGTCCTTCGCCGACTACCTCGGTCGACTCGAGGGCAAAGTGGCGGTGAACGCCGGATTCCTCGTGGGGCACTGCGCGATCCGGCGTTACGTCATGGGTCCGCAGGCGGTCGGTGACGAGGCGTCGGCCGATCACATCGGTGCCATGCGAGCCGAACTGGCCAAGGCCTTCGAGGCCGGCGCGCTCGGTTTCTCGTTCACCAACAGCACCTCGCACAGCGACGGTGACGGAGAACCGGTGGCCAGTCGTTGGGCCACTCACGACGAACTGATCGCGCTGTGCGAGGAAACCGGCCAGCACGAGGGCACGACCCTCGAAGGCATCGTGCCCGGATGTCTCGATCGTTTCGAGGACGATGAGATCGAACTGCTCGGGCAGATGAGCGCGGCCGCCAACCGTCCCATGAACTGGAACGTGCTCACCGTCGATTCACGTGAGCCCGATCGCGTGCCGCGTCAGATTTCGGCTTTCGATCGTGCGGCCGAGTTGGGCGGCAAGGTCGTGGCACTCACCATGCCCGTTCAGGTGCCCATGAACATGAGCTTCCTCAATTTCTGCGGCCTGTGGTTGCTGCCCGGTTGGCAGAAGATCCTCGGCGTGCCGGTGGCCGAACGAGTCGAGCGTCTGCGTGATGCCGATACGCGTCTCAAGATGCTCGAGTCGAGCCAGTCGCCCGAGGCCGGAGTGTTCCGCCGTCTCGCCGACTGGGGTGAATACGTCATCGGGGACACTTACTCGGCGGCCAACGAAGGCCTGTCAGGTCGAATCGTGCGTGACATTGCCACCGAGCGAGGAACGAGCAATTTCGGAACGCTGCTCGACATCGTGATCGCCGACGATCTGCGCACGATCCTGTGGCCCATCCCGCAGGACAACGACGACGAGTCGTGGCGCATGCGCGCCGAACTGTGGCAGGACCCGCGAGCGATCATCGGGGGTTCGGACGCCGGTGCCCACCTCGACCGGATGTGTGGTGCGCCGTACCCCACGCGTTGGATCGCCGATTGTCTGCGGGGTCGCAAGCTGGTGTCAGTCGAGCACGCGGTACGCATGATGACTACGGCGCCGGCACAGCTGTTCGGACTCGTCGATCGAGGTGAGATCCGCGAGGGCGCCTGTGCCGATTTGGTGGTGTTCGACCCCGAGGCAATCGGTTCGGAGGATGCTCGACTGGTGACCGACCTGCCGGGCGACTCCTCGCGACTCACGGCGGGATCGTTCGGCGTGAAGCGTGTGATCGTGAACGGAACGGTGATCGTGGAGGACGGCGTGGCCAACGGGGCGACCCCGGGCACGGTCCTGAAGTCCGGCCGCGACACCTACACCGTTACCGCCCACTAACCCTCCACCCTGAAGCGGTGAGCACCGTGCGCGAGCACCCTGCTTCAGAGTGCGCGAAATTGCGCGGTCTCTCAGGTTTGGAGATCGGGGAATTGCGATTGCCTGGCTTGCACCACCTCCGAGATCTGCGCAACTAGAGAACGCAAGTGGGATTGAACGTCGTCAGTCGTGCATCGGAGGACATGCCACCCGATTTGAGCTGCCATGACGTCACGCCTTTTGTCGCTGGCGATCGCCAGAGGACTCTCGTGGTGGGCGCCGTCGACCTCCACTCCTAACTTGATCCCGGGGAGCGCCACGTCGATAAAGGCAGTAGCTCCACCCGGTAACAGCAGTCGATATTGACGCCTCCAACGGGAATCGTCAGCTTCCAACGCCTTGGCCAGCACAAGCTCGGGATGGCTCATGGCGAAGGGAAGTTCGTCCGGACGGCCAAGAATCACTCGTCGAAATCTCGCCGAACCAGGCCGCCCCATTTTGACGACTCGGGAACCGAAGGCTCGGATATCCGCCACTGTCGCAAGTTCGCGATTCACGCAATCTTCGAACGCCGAGAGGAGGGTTCGATCATCAGTTTCGTTGGAGATTTCGAAAAGGGTCTGGGCTGGTGAGCTGACTGCTCCACCACCCACGAGGTGAACGACTTGTGGTTCCGCGAAATTGGTGCGGCGTACTCGTACCCCAGTCAGCCTGGGGCATCGATCGGAGTGGATAGAAACCTCCACCCGGCCCCGTGGGATGCGGCGTATTCCCCAGTATTCGGCTGCGGTATTACCGGACGCCCATGATCCCGGTACTGCCCAGCAAGCACCCGCAATCTCTGCTCCAATATCGAGAGGAGATCTACCCAGTGCGAACACAGTCCCTCGATGGATTCTCCTCACCACCCCCTCGGCGAGGAGCCGTTGCCGTGAGGAACGACTGATTCCCAGCCGCTCGAAATCTTCCAGAAGGATGAGGCCTCCCCGCTGATCGGCGATCCGAGTCAAGGCTGCAAACGTTCGGTTCACGAACCCCATGTGGGATCCAGTCCAACCGTACGGAAGACCCCACTCTGAAGCACAGAGCTCGCGGACGGCGCGCTGCGCTTCAGGGTGGGAGGTTTGTTGCAGGTGGGGAGGAGGGGGCAACAGGGTGTGACAAAAGCGTGGGGCGGGGCTCGGGCCGGAACCCTTGCCCCGCCCCACGGCGAGAAACCTCTGACGTGGGGTCAGGTCAGCGGATGGGGCTCCAGTCGCTGACCACAATGGCGCAGGCACCCGGGTACGAGCAGCCGTTGTACAGGCCGTTCGCATCGGGGGCAGTCTCCGCATCGGCACCGACCATGCGCACCGTGTGTACGGCGTTGGCCGCATAAGGCTTGCCGGGTTCCAGGGTTCCGGTACCGCCGCCGATGTTGGCCAGCGGGACTTCACCGAGGCCGAGGGCGGCTTCGATGAACGAGGCGCGGGTCGGGTTCACGCCCGCTGCTTCGAGGGCCAGCTTCATGATGTTCATGAGGCTGCACTCCATGTAGACGTAATCGGAGATGAACATCTTGCCGTTCACGTCCTCCATGACACGGCCAGCCGGGACTCCGGGCATCGACTTGCCGCCGTAGTAGGCCTCGAAGTTCTCGTCGAAGTTGGCGCGGCAAGCGGCTTCGAACTCCGAGTCCTCACGGAGCGTGGTGCCATCGGTTGCGTGATCGGAATAGGTCACGCACTCCGAGCCGTATGCCTCGGGCTTCACCTGGGTGGCGCCGTAGGCCGAGCAGCCCGACGACGAGGTGTCCATGATGCTGTAGGGCAGACCGGCAGCGGCTGCGGCAGTGCTGAATCCGGTGAACTCGGTGAACGGAATACCGACGAACGTCTGCACGACGCCCTCGGCCTCGAACACTCCGACGGCGTCAGCGCCTTCCTGGTTGATCGCTGCGTTGTCGCCGGACTGCGAGTTGATCTCGACGAGGACCGGTGTGAACCCGGCGTCAGCGAGGGCGGATTCAGCGGCCTTGCCGGCTACGGCCAGGGCTGGTGAGTTGTTCGACAGGATTCCCACCGACGAACCCGGGGCGGCGTCGGTCGAAGCGACCCACGCGTTCACGGCGGCGACGGCAAGGTCGGGCGACGGCGGGGCGAGCGAGAGCGTGAGGCCAGTCTCGAGCTCGTCGGAGCCCATGACGTCGCCGTACATGATCGCCACTCCTGCGTCGAGCAGACACTTACGGGCGATCGACGAGAGGCCGGTGCCGTTCACGATCAAGAAGATGTCGTTGTCGATGGTCGCCTCGGCGCACAGGGTGTCGAACGACGACTGGTCGAGCGGGTTCCACGTGATCGGAATGATCTCGATCGTGCGACCATTGATGCCGCCGGCGTCGTTGATGTCGTCGACGAAGACCTTGTAGCGGTCGAAAAGGTGCTCGGTGGTCAATGTGTCAGGAACCGAAATACCGACGGCTCGAACTGCTTCGAGGTCGGCAACGGCTGCAGCGATGGTGATGGTGTCGGCAGTGACGCCGATGTCGGAGGCCGTGGGTTCCTCGGCCGGGGCGTCGGTGGCCGCCGGTGTGTCGGTCTCCGACGGTGCGTCGGTCTCAGCCGGGGCCTCGGTCGACGGACTGTCGGAACTCGAGCTGTCGTCACCACCGCATGCGGCGATGATCAGCGAGGCGCTGGCCAAAGCGGCCCACGCCAAACGGGACTTGGATTTCATGCACTCCCCCTCGGAATGTGATCGTCGGCCGGGTCGGTTGACCGAGCCGAAGCCGAACGGTACCACGATTTCTGACGCCCCGTCAGATTTCCGTCTCGACCGACTAATGTGCCCCAAGAAGGGGGATCGCCATGCAGGGGACCGAGGGGACCTCGAACGTACCGGAGCGCTCGACAGCGGCCGCTCTCGCCAGTTCGATCGTCGTGGACGAAGAGGCCAAGCGAGCAAACAACGACCTCGATATCGAGGAGAATCTACCGACGATCGAGGCCATGTCGCTGAAGGACGGGCTGCGTAAGGGTGGCCCGAGTATCGCCGTCGTGCTGTTGCTCTTCACGATCTTCGAAGAGTTCGACCGGGTGGCGATGCAGGTGCTCGGTCCCGATATCCAGAAGTCGCTCGGAGTGTCCGACACGCTCCTGCTCGGCTTGCAGAGTTTCGCCGGTGTTGTCCTCGTGCTGGCCACGTTGCCGTTCGCGTGGCTCGCCGATCGTCGCCGACGTGTGCGCGTGCTGTCAGGTGCTTCGAGTCTCTGGCTTCTCTTCGTGGCCCTCACCGGGTCGGTGGTCAATTCGTTCCAGATGGGTCTCGCCCGCGCCGGCACCGGTTTCGGAGCGTCGGCACGCATCCCGATCGGCCCGTCGCTCGTGGCCGATAATTACCCGCTCGCTGTCCGTACTCGTATTTTCGCGATCGAGGCTCTGGGTCGACCGATCGGTCAAGTACTCGGTCCGTTGTTCGCTGCGCTCGTCATCTTTCTTGCCGGTAACGACGGCGGCGACTGGCGTCTCGTGTTCTTGGCCATTTTGATTCCGTCTGGACTCACGGTGTTGTGGTCGTACACCTTGAAAGAGCCGACTCGGGGTCAGCAGGAGCAAGAAGCAGTTCTCGGTGCGCCGGTGGTTTCTGGCGAACCCGAGCCACCTGTGCGACTCAGTGCTGCGTTTCAGCGGTTGAAGAAGGTTCGCACGTTCTATTATTTGGTGGTCGGGATCGGAGTTCTCGGTTTCGCCCTCGTCGCAGTCCCCGGTGCCTTCAACCTGCTCCTCGAAGATTCGTACGGCTACAGCGCGACCGAACGTGGACTCATCGGCGCCAT
>CBFHWN010000012.1:0-38274 GCA_965659595.1 uncultured Ilumatobacteraceae bacterium
GAGCCATGCCGTGATCGTGAGCCGTGAACTCGGAATCCCGTGTGTCGTGAGCGTGACCGATGCGACCGAACGCATTCCTGACGGAGCGATGGTCACGGTCGACGGTGCGAATGCGACCGTCACCGTCGTCAGCGTCCCGTGAGTGCGCGCAGTGCTGCGTCGGCGATCTCGTGGCGGCACACCAGAAAATCGGGCAGCCAGAGGTCGGGTCGGTTGTAGACGAGCGGCGATCCGTCGATTCGGCTGACGTGCAGGCCGGCCGCGGCGGCGACGACGGCCGGTGCCGCAGTGTCCCATTGGTACATGCCGCCGTCGTGAACGTAGATGTCGGCCTCTCCCATGACGACGGCCATGGTCTTGGCGCCCGCCGACCCGAGCCGGCCCACCAGACAATCGAGTGCTCGGGCCACGGCGACAGCCGCGTAGGTGTTGCGGTTGCGCGAGGTCACGAGGACGGGCTGCTCTCGCTCGTAGGGCAGAAGTGATTCGGCCGGGTCGGCCGAGAATGTGCGTCCGAGAGACGGCATGGCGACAGCGCCGGCTGTCAATTCGCCTTGCTCCCACAATGCGATGTGAACCGCCCAGTCCCAACGGGGAGGTTCGGCGAATTCGCTCGTCCCATCGATGGGATCGACGATCCATACGCGGTCGGCTGACAATCGGCGACGGTCGTCGGTCCCTTCCTCGGACAAGATCACATCGTCGGGTCGGGCCTGTCGAAGGGCGTCGATGATGAAGCGATGTCCGGCGACGTCACCTTCGTCCTTCATGTCCCAGTAGTGGGTGCCACGAGCATCGAGTTCGTCGCGTAATCCGACGAGCATGACACCGGCTTCGGTGGCGACTCGTGTGGCCAGTTGTTGATCGGTCTCGACGCCAGGCGACAGATTCACGAACCTCGACCCAACTTGACCGACAGCTTCACGAGTTCGCGTACGAGTTCTTCGTTGGCGCCATTGTCGACCAACTCCTTCACTCGGGCCTCCACGACCTCGGCGTCGGCGTCGAGGAACACGGGTATCCGTCGTGTCGACGCGACGGCCGAGGTGACGATGAGGACGATCGCCATCACGACACTCACCATGCCGATCGTGAGGACCCACCCTTCGTTGTTTCCGTTGATCGACGTGACGATGAGTCCGACGATCGACGCCACGAACATCGCAGCCGAGGCGAGGCGAATGCCGGAGACGAGGGGACTCTTCATGGTCAGCGGGCGAGGGGCTTGTACTTGATGCGGTGCGGTTGTTCGGCCGCAGCACCGAGTTCCTTCTTCTTCCAGGATTCGTACTCGCTGAAGTTTCCTTCGAACCAGCGAACTTGGCTTTCGCCCTCGAAGGCGAGAACGTGGGTGGCGATCCGGTCGAGGAACCAACGATCGTGGCTGATCACCACGGCGCAACCGGGGAACGCCTCGAGCGAATCCTCGAGGGCGCGCAGGGTGTCGACATCGAGGTCGTTGGTGGGCTCGTCGAGCAACAGCACGTTGCCTCCCGATTTCAAGAGTTTGGCGAGATGCACCCGATTGCGCTCGCCTCCCGAGAGATCTCCGACCTTCTTCTGTTGATCACTGCCCTTGAAGTTGAAGCTGGCCACATAGGCACGTCCGTTGATCTCGCGGTTGCCGATCTTCATGTGTTCGACACCGTCGGTGATCTCCTCGTACACCGTCTTGTCAGAGTCGAGAGAGTCACGACTCTGGTCGACGTAGGACAACTGCACGGTGTCTCCGACCTTGATGTTCCCGGAGTCGGGCGGCTCCTGGCCCGTGAGCATGCGAAAGAGGGTGGTCTTTCCGGCGCCGTTCGGGCCGACGATCCCGACGATGCCGGCTGGGGGAAGCGAGAACGACAGGTTTTCGATGAGGAGTCGGTCGCCGAACCCTTTGTTCAGGCCGTCGACTTCGATCACGGTGTCGCCGAGCCGTTGTCCGGCCGGAATGGCGATTTCGAGCTTCGAGGGGCCGCGATCGGCTTCTTCGGCTTCGGCACGCAATTTCTCGTACGCACTGAGCCGAGCCTTGCCCTTGGCCTGACGGGCTTTCGGCGACATGCGCACCCACTCGAGTTCGCGTTCGAGTGTGCGGCGACGATTCTCGTTGCTCTTCTCTTCTTTTTCGAGCCGATCGCGCTTTTGGTCGAGCCAACTCGAGTAGTTGCCTTCGAAGGGAATGCCTCGCCCTCGGTCCAGTTCGAGGATCCATTTCGCCACATTGTCGAGGAAGTAGCGGTCGTGGGTGATTGCCACCACAGTTCCGGCGTATTCCTGCAAGAAGCGTTCGAGCCAGTGCACGCTTTCGGCGTCGAGGTGGTTGGTCGGCTCGTCGAGGAGTAGAAGGTCGGGCCGGCTGAGAAGCAGACGACACAGGGCCACGCGACGGCGTTCACCGCCCGACAGTGTCGTGACGTCGGCGTCGTTGGGCGGACAACGCAGGGCATCCATCGCGATCTCGACGTTTCGCTCGAGGCTCCAGGCGTCGGCGGCGGCGATCTTGTCCTCGAGTTCGGCTTGAAGTGCACCAACCTTCTCGTAGTCGGCGTCGGGGTCGCCCCACATCGCCATCACTTCGTTGTATCGATCGAGGAGATCTCGGACGGGTCCGACGCCGTCCATGACGTTGCCGAGAACGTCCTTGTCGGGGTCGAGTTGAGGCTCCTGGGCCAGATACCCGACGCTGAAACCGGGGGTCAGGCGTGCCTCGCCTGCGTAGCCGTCGTCGAGGCCGGCCATGATGCGCAAAAGGCTCGACTTTCCGGCCCCGTTCGCACCGAGAACGCCGATCTTCGCGCCTGGGTAGAACGACAGCGAGATGTTCTCGAGGACCGTGCGGTCGGGCGGATAGTGGCGGGCCAGTTTGTAACAGGTGTAGATGAACTCGTGAGCCACTGTCGAGAGACTAGTGCTGGTCACTGGGCTTCTGGCAGGTCGTGTCACCCCGTCGGCACCCCGGTATCACCACCCTGTGATCCTCGATTGGTACGGTGAAGGGGTTCGCGACTCGTGCCGCAAACTTGTGAGGAGGATCACATGGAAATTTTCAACCAAGAAGGACTCGCCTTCGCCATGCGCTGGCTGCACGTCCTGGCCGGCATCACCTGGATCGGTCTCTTGTACTACTTCAACTTCGTGCAGGTCCCGGCCTTCGCCGGTTTCGGTGAAGAAGGCCGGGCGCGCAACATCGCCATCGACAAGGTCGCCCGGCGTGCTTTGTGGTGGTTCCGCTGGGCCGCGATGGCCACGCTCGTTCTCGGTCTGCTGATCATCGGCGTCACCGAGAACTACATGCAGGGATTCATGAGCGAGGACTCGGCCTACAGCCTTCCGCACAACTCGGCGATCCTCGTGGGCATGCTCTTCGGTATCACCATGGCTGCCAACGTTTGGATGGTCATCTGGCCGGCTCAGCGTGTGGTGCTGGCCAACGCCGTGAACGTTCTGGGCGGCGGTGAAGCTGACCCAGCCGCGCCGGGTGCGGGTCGCAAGGCGCTACTGGCCAGTCGCATGAACACCATCTATTCGCTGAGCATGCTCTTTTTCATGGTCGGTGCCTCGCACTTCTTCGGGCCGCTCTTCGACGGCAATTCGTCCGGCAAGGCCTGGACCTTCGTGATCATCGCCGTCGTGATCGGCGCGATCTTCGAACTGCTCGCCCTCGGCATGATCGGCGGCCCGGCGGCCACCAACAAGTTGCTCTGGCCGTTCGAGAGTCACAAGAACGCGATCTACACGTCCATCGGACTCTGGGTCGTTCTCTACATTCTGACGGAGATCTTCCTGAAGGCCTGACCTCCCGTCGACAATTCGTCGTGCAGTGGCCGCCGCGAGGCGGCCACTGTCGCGTTCGGGCTCAGGACACAGTGAGCGTCGACTTCATGCTGCCGTGGCCGGGCACGGTGCAATAGATGTAGTACTGGCCGGCATTCAGAGTGATGGTGCCCGAGTCCGTGTCACCCTTTCTGTTGATCTCGAGTTCGAGATCGCCCACCACTTTGTCGTCTTGGAGGACCACGAGGTTGTGCTTCACATTGTCGTCGTTGGCGAGGAACACGTCGATCTCGCCGGCCGGGGCCGAATATGACGAGGAGTCCCATCGGATCGTGGGGACGGCCTTCACGACGAGGTCGGTGCCATCGGGAACCACGGTCTCGACGGTCTCTCCGCCACCGCCGCAGGCGGCGAGGGCGAGGAAAGGAAGAACCAACAAGGTGCGGGGGGTCATGAGGCGAATGTACCCGTCCTGTGTCGAGGCGAACCATCGCGACCGCCGGGAAATCGACCCTCGTGTGACCGATCAACATCGTCGATTCGCACACGAGGGCTACAGTTCAGAGTGTGACCGACATCGCCCCCAAAGCCCCTGACTCGGCGTCGGATTTCGGCGCCAACAGCTGGCTCGTCGACGAAATGTACGAACAATTCCGCCGTGACCCGTCTTCGGTCGGAGAGTCGTGGCAGGAGTTCTTCTCCGACTACAAGACGCAGGCTGAAGTGGCGGCCACGGCTCCCGCTGCGAACCCCGCACCTACCGCTGCGCCTGTGGCGAACAACGGAACTGCCTCGGCGGCGCCTGCCCCGGTGGTGGCCGCTCCGCAGCCGGCACCGACGGCTCCCGAAGGTGAGCCCATCCGTGGCGCCGGGGTGGCGATCGTCGCCAACATGGAACGCAGTCTGTCGGTGCCGACGGCCACGAGTTTCCGCAACGTCCCGGCCAAGTTGCTCGAAGTCAACCGTCAGGTGATCAACGGATACCGGTCACGTCACGGACTGAGCAAGGTCTCGTTCACCCATCTCATCGGATACGCCATCGTGCGTGCCATCGCCGACGCCGTGCCGGTCATGAACAGCTCGTACGTCGAAGGGGCTGACGGTAAGCCGCGCGTCGTCCGTCACGAGCACGTCAACATTGGGCTCGCGGTCGACGTCGCCAAATCCGACGGATCGCGAACCCTCGTTGTGCCCGTACTTCGCGATGCCGACACCTTGAACTTTGCCGAGTTCCTCGTGGCGTATGACGAGCTCGTGCGCAAAGTGAAGCAGAACAAGTTGCAGGTGTCCGATTTCCAGGGCGCCACCATCAGCCTCACCAACCCGGGGACGATCGGAACGGTTCAGAGCGTGCCTCGACTCATGCCCGGCCAGGGTGTGATCGTCGGTGTCGGTTCCATCGACTATCCGGCCGAATTCCAAGGAGCCGACGAGCACACTCTCGGAACCCTCGGAATTTCCAAGGTCGTCACCGTCACGAGCACCTACGACCATCGCATCATCCAGGGCGCCGAGAGCGGCCTCTTCTTGAAGCACGTCCACGAACTGCTCCTCGGTGAACACGACTTCTACAAGTCGGTCTTCGGCAGCCTCGGAGTGCCGTACGAAGCGGTCAAGTGGCGAATCGACCACACCTCGCTCGAGAGCGAGGAGTCGATGCTCGACAAGCAGATGCAATTGGCCACTCTGATTCGAGTGCACCGAGTGCGTGGCCATCTCATCGCCGACATCGACCCATTGCGATGGAAAGAACCCAAGATGCCGGTCGAACTCGACCCGGCCACCTACGGGCTCACTATCTGGGACCTGGAACGTGAATTCCTGACCGGTGGTGTCGGAGGCGTCCCGAAGATGACGCTCGGCGATCTTCTCGGCGTCCTGCGTGACGCCTATTGCCGCACCATCGGCGTCGAGTACATGCATATTCAGGACACTGAAGAGCAGCGGTGGGTCCAGTCTCATTTCGAGGGTGTCGAGTTCCAATTGTCGAAGAACGAGAAGTATCGAGTTCTCGAACGACTGAACGCGGCCGAAGCTTTCGAGAAGTTCCTCGCGACGAAATACGTCGGAACGAAGCGTTTCGGACTCGAAGGGGCCGAGAGCGCCATCCCGATTCTCGACGAGATCTTGTCTCTCGCCGCCGACGACGGCCTCAATTCGTCGGTGCTCGGTATGGCCCACCGTGGACGTCTGAACGTCTTGGCCAACGTGATGGGCAAGAGTCTCGGCTCGCTCTTCAAGGAATTCGAAGGGCATGTCGATCCGAACACCGTCCAGGGGTCGGGCGATGTGAAGTACCACCTCGGTGCGTCGGGGAGTCACACCAGTCCACGCGGCAATCAGATCAAGATCGAGTTGGCTTCCAATCCGAGTCACCTCGAAACGGTCGACCCGATCGTGCTCGGCATGGCGCGCGCCCATCAAGATCAGATCGATCCGCCGGGTTCGTTTCCCTCGTTGCCGATTCTCATCCACGGCGACGCGGCATTCGCCGGACAAGGTGTGGTCGTCGAGTGTCTGGCCATGAGCGACATCATGGGCTACCGAGTCGGTGGCACGATCCACCTCATCATCAACAACCAGATCGGATTCACCACCGCGCCTCAGTTCGCTCGGTCGTCGATTTACTGCAGCGACGTCGCCAAATCTGTTCAGGCGCCCATCTTCCATGTGAACGGCGACGACCCCGAGGCATGCCTGCGCGTCGCCCGTCTGGCGTTCGAGTACCGCCAGCGATTCCACAAGGACGTTGTGATCGACATGGTTTGCTACCGGCGCCATGGCCACAACGAAGGTGACGACCCGAGTTACACCCAGCCCCTCATGTACAAGGCGATCGCCGAGAAGCGCAGTGTGCGCAAGCTGTACGTCGAGACTTTGGTCGGTCGCGGTGACATCACCCTCGAAGAAGCCGAGCAGGCTCTCGACGACTTCCAGAGCAAACTCCAGGTGGCGCTCGACGAGACACGCGCGCAGGCGCCTGTGCCGACCAAGGTGGCCAAGCCACCTCGCCCGGTTGGCGTGCTTCCCCATGTCGAGACCGGAGTTTCACGTGCAACTCTCGATCGAATCTTCCGTCAATTGACCGACTATCCCCAGGACTTCTCCGTCCATCCCAAACTCGCCCGCCAGTTCGAGACTCGGGCCAAGCTGTTCGAGCAGGGTGAGGTCGAGTGGGCGACCGGTGAGGCTCTGGCGATCGGTTCGCTCGTAATCGAGGGCTATCCGGTACGCCTCGCCGGCGAGGACTCGCGTCGCGGAACCTTCAGCCACCGCCATGCAGCGCTCATCGACAACGAGAACGAGCGCGTGTGGATTCCGCTCGCCGAGTTGGAAGGCGCCCAAAAGTTCTGGGTGTACGACTCGCTGTTGAGCGAATACGCGGCCGTCGGATTCGAGTATGGCTACGCCCACTCCAATCCCGAAGCATTGGTTCTGTGGGAAGCTCAGTTCGGCGACTTCGTGAACGGTGCGCAGATCATCATCGACCAGTACATCGTGGCTGCCGAGGACAAGTGGGGTCAGCGCAACGGGCTCGTCATGCTGCTTCCGCACGGTTACGAAGGTCAGGGGCCCGAACACAGTTCGGCCCGAATCGAGCGGTTCCTCACTCTTTGCGCCGAAGACAACATCCAGGTCGTCAACGCCACGACGGCGGCCCAGTACTTCCACGTCCTGCGTCGACAGATGCACCGTGAGGTCCGCAAGCCACTCGTGATCTTCACGCCGAAGCAGCCCCTCCGTATGAAGGAGAGTCGTTCACCGGTGTCGGCTCTCGAGCACGGTTCCTTCCAGGAGGTTCTCGACGATCCCAACATCGCTGATACCTCGGCCGTGAAACGTCTGGTGTTCTGCTCGGGCAAGGTTGCCTGGGATGCGATGTCCGAACGCGACAAGCGCAATGCTCCGGCCGCGGTGATCCGAGTCGAGCAGTTGTACCCCTTCCCGATCGAGCAGATGTTCAACTTGCTCAGTCGCTACCCGAACGCCCGCGAAGTGGTGTGGCTGCAGGAAGAGCCGAGCAACATGGGGCCGTGGCACTTCGTCGAGCACCGCGTGTGGCGAGTGAAGGAGCAGGGCTACGACCTGCGCCACGTGGCACGTGTGGCGAGTGGCAGTCCGGCCACCGGCTCGATGACCGTGCACCAGCAAGAGCTCGCCGATCTCATGGACGAGACCTTCGCCGGTCTCTGATCAGGTATTCGGGTTTCGCAGTCCGAACCCAAGAACCAACTCCAGATCTTCGAGCGCCTGCTCGGCCGACATCACCTTGATGGTCGTCATTCCCATGGCGGCGGCGGGCTTCAGATTCACACCGAGGTCGTCGAGGAACACGCACTGGGTCGGCTCGACTCCGATTGATTCGCAGGCGATTTCGTAGAACCGGAGTTCGGGTTTTCGGACGCCGACCTTCGAACTTTCGATGACGGCGTCGAAGCGCTGCATGACGGATTCGATCGCCGAGTCGCGATCGGTGAGAGGGGAAGATTTCTGACCGTCGCCTCCCGACATGTTGTTCGTGAGGCAGGCGGTCAGAAAACCACGAGTGCGAACGACGTCGAGTGCGGCGACCATTTCGTCACGGATCTCACCCCGCAGGAGTGACAAGACATCAGCCCCCCTCACGTCGAATCCGAGGGCTCGTGCCTCGTCGGCGAAGGCGATGTCGAACTCGTGGGCCGTGATCTCGCTTCGCTCGAACCTCGCCCAGGCGTTGATGTCGGGGTCGGTGGCATTGATCGATCGAATGAGGTCGGCCGGCAGGCCTCGGGCCGCCTCGTAGCGGTTGAAGGCCTCGAATGGGCTCGAGAGGATCACCCCTCCGAAGTCCCACAGGACCGCCCGAAGGGTCTGATTCGGGGTCGGATCAGCGATGGGCTCAGGGGTCACAGCCCGATCGTAGGGCGATACCGTCCCGATCGGGTGACCAGTGGTTTACTGGTCACCATGGCTCAACACGTAATCGTCGACGGTTCGAATATCGCCACCGAGGGACGGTCGAAGCCCAGTTTGAAGCAGCTGAACGATGCTGTGGTCGCTTTCATGGCCGAGAACCCGAAGGACGTGATCACCGTGGTGGTCGACGCAACTTTCGGACACCGCATTGACCGCAAAGAGGTCGACGAGTTCGACGAAGCGATCGCCAACAACGAATTGGTGGCACCGCCAGCTGGCACTGTCGGTCGAGGTGACGCCTTCGTGCTGATGATCGCCCAGAAAGTAGGAGCGAGCATCCTGTCGAACGACAGTTACCAGGAATTCCACGGCCAGTACCCATGGCTCTTCCACGAGGGTCGACTCATCGGCGGGAAGCCGGTACCCCACGTCGGCTGGGTGTTCGTGACTCGCACTCCGGTTCGTGGAGAGAAGAGCCGACGTAGCGTGCAAAAGGCCAACCCCAAAGTGAGCGCGGAGGCCATGAAGCCGATGCCGGTCCCGAAGGCGCCACCGCCCGGAGCGGTGAAGAAGAAGCCGGCCAAGGCGGGTGTGTCGAAGGAGTCGTCGAAGACGAGTGCCAGGACGACTGGTAAGGCCGCGAACAAAGAAGTGGTCAAAGCGGCCAAGGCGGCGGCACCCTCGAACTCGTCGAAGGCAGTCAACGACGTGATTCCCTTCCTGTCGTTCCTCGAGAAGCACCCAGTCGGGTCGTTGGTCAAAGGAATCGTCGAGAGTTACTCCTCGCACGGGGCCTACGTGCAGATCGGTGATGTGAGGGGGTACGTGCCCTTGCGTTTGATCAGCGACCCGCCGCCTCGTTCAGCTCGCGAGGTGATGGCGATCGGCGATCAGGTCTCCTTGGAGGTCGTGTCGGTGGTGGCGTCGCGGCGCAGTATCGACCTGAAGCCGAGTGTGTCCAAGGGAGACGACGTGAAGAAGGCGACTGTGAAGAAGGGGAGCGAGAAGAAGGCAGCAGAGAAGAAGACAGCAGAGAAGAAGCCGCCCGCGAAGAAGACGACTGCGAAGAAGACGGCTGCGAAGAAGTCGCCCGCGAAGAAGTCGCCCGCGAAGAAGGCTGCTACGGAGAAGCCGGCAGTTGCGAAGAAGGCTGCTGCGAAGAAGCCGGCAGTTGCGAAGAAGGCTGCTGCGAAGAAGCCGGCAGTTGCGAAGAAGTCCGCCGGAAAGACTCCGGCGAAGAAAGCGACCCCTGGTTCGAGCCGTCGATGAGAATCGCCACCTGGAACGTGAACTCGTTGCGCGCTCGTTTGCCACGGGTCGAAGAATGGATCGCCGACGTTCGGCCCGACGTGGTGTGTTTGCAGGAGACCAAGATGGCCGAGGACGCGTTTCCGCACCTTGCCTTCGAGCAGTTGGGCTACGAGAGTGTGCACCACGGTCAGGGCCAGTGGAACGGTGTGGCAATCGTCTCGCGTGTGGGTCTCGTCGACTCGGTTCGAGGATTCGCCGATGGTGAAGATCCCGACCCCGAAGCCCGACTCGTCACCGCCACGTGCGGAGGTGTCCGCATCAGTTCGGTCTATGTGCCGAACGGGCGCGCGCTCGACAACGACCATTATCTGTACAAGCTGGCCTGGATGAAGCGGCTGCTTGCGCATCTTCGAACCAACGAGTCACCCGAGGCATCGGTGATTGTGACCGGAGACTTCAACATCGCGCCCGACGACCGTGATGTCTACGACCCCACCTGTTTCGTTGGGGCCACCCATGTGAGCGAGCCGGAACGCGCTGCGCTTCGGGAGCTCGAGGCGTGGGGACTGGTCGACGTCTTTCGTCGACATCATGACGAAGCGGGCCTCTATTCGTGGTGGGACTATCGCTCGGGAGATTTCCACCAGGGCCGGGGCTTGCGTATCGATCTGATCCTCGCCACCGAGGCGATTGCTCGTCGGTCGCGCTGGACTATCGTCGACCGCAACGCTCGCAAAGGACAGCAACCGAGCGACCACGCCCCTGTACTGGTTGACATCGATGACTGACGACTCGAAACCGAACGACTCGAATGCAGTGAACGAGCGTGGCGAGACGATTCGGCGGGCCCTTCTCGAGATCCCTGAGAATCGAGATTCGTTGTACGAATCCTCGACCGGAAGGGTGCGGCTCGCTCTGGGTCTCCGGCAGATGTTGCAGCATGCCGCCACGTGCACGGCCGAGGACGATGTGATGGCCAGGGCGGCCGATTTCGTCGATCAGGCAGTACGACTACTCGAGGTGGGACCGCACGGGCGCGGCTACCACGGGTCGGCTGAGGGTTCAGTGGGCGGTGTTCCGCACGGTTTCACCAGTCATAGTCCGGTGACCGGACCTCTGAACGCATTGGCGTCGATCGTCACGCTGTCGTCGACCGACACTGAGGTCGTCGCCGACGTGACCTATGGGGATGCGTACGAGGGTCCGCCCGGCCACGTTCACGGCGGGCTCATCGCGGCGATCTTCGACGAAGTCCTTGGCTTTGCACAGGCATTGTCCGGTGCACCGGGAATGACGGGAAAGCTCGAGATCACCTATCGGTCACCGACCCCTTTGCACACGTCGTTACGGGTGGTCGGCCGTTTCGATCGAATCGAAGGGCGCAAGATCTTCACGACGGGAACCATCCACGCGGGTGATCGCTTGTGCGCCGAGGCCAAAGGCCTCTTCATCTCGGTTCGACCAGAGCGTTTCGGTGCCCTCGACGTGTTACGAGACGAACACCAGGGACGTTCTCGATCCTGATCAGTTCGATGCTTCGATCAACCCAACGATTCGATCCCCGACGCGACGGGCGAGCAGAGTGCCGACTCCCGGAACGGCTGCTAGCTGTTCGATGCTCGTCGGACGGCGTTGGGCGATTTCGGCGAGGACGCGATCGGAGCAGATGAGTGAGGGTGCTACCCCCGACACGCGTGCAGTTCGACTCCTCCAGTCGATGAGGGCATCGAGAAGTTCGTTGCCGGTCGAGTCGACCCGTTCTCGTCGACGCCGTTGACCCTCGAGGAAATCGTCACTCGGAGGGACTGGTGGCGGAGCGGTGGGTAGGTCCGAGAGGAACGACGAAGGTTGAGTGTCACGACCTCGACGGCGGCGCGCCGAGGTGAGAATCAGTCGATCCGATGCCCGGGTGACCGCGACGTAGGCGAGCCGAGCTTCTTCGGCTGAGGTCTCGCGGGTACGGGCCGACGAATGGGGGACGAGTCCGATCTCACATCCGGCGAGGACCACCCCGAACCACTCTCGTCCTTTGGCCGCATGGAAGGTCAGCAATTCGACCCCGTCGGCGGATCGATCCGACTGAAAGGGGCGATTGGTTCTCACCCAGGCCATGAAACCGAGGCCGTCGCGTCCCCCGTCCGCCAGGAACTCGTCGACGGCATCGGCGACACGACGTCGGGCTTCGATCGCCGCATCGTCGAGTTCGGCATCGGGTTGACGCGCGTCGTGGCTCCACATCGAAAGTCGGGAACGGGAGGACTGCTCTCCAGCCGCCCGCACCGCCTGTTGAACGGGGTCGGCCGCAACACCGCTCAACATCGACGGAATCCCGACGGCGGTCAGTGCCTCGTGAACGGGGGCGAGTTGGGCGTTGGTCCGGGCCAGGACTGCCATGTCACGCCACCGGGCGAACGTCGGTTTGGCATCAGCGACCAGTTGAGCGACTCCGGCTGCTTCGGAGCCTTCGTCGTCGAAGCTGTAGGCGACGGGAGCGGCACCGGAAGGCCGCGCCGACACCAACGTCGGGGTGGGGGCGGGATCGTCGGTGAGAACTCGTAGGCCGGTAGCGACGATCTCGGGGGTGCATCGATAGTTGGTGTCGAGCCGAACGATTTCGACGCCCGGAAAGTGTCGCTCCACCTCGGAAAGGAATCGCGGATCCGATCCGTTGAAGCCGTAGATCGCCTGGGCCGGATCGCCGACCAGAGTCAGGTCGCTCCGGTCGCCGAGCAGTGCAGTGAGGACGGCGTGCTGAAGAGGATTGAGGTCCTGGGCCTCGTCGACATAGAAATGGCGGAAACGCCACCGTGTGGCGGCGGCGAACGAGGGATCGTCCATACTCGTCACCACCAGGTCGAGGAGGTCGTCCAAATCGACGACTCCGCGCTTCCTCTTCAGCGCCGCAACGTCCGACATCACTTTGGCGATGTCACGGCCGGTTGAGGAGCGACCGGCCCGTTTGGCGGCTGACGTGATCTCGTCGGGGGCGAGTCCCCGAGCGCGAACCCAGTCGATCTCGGCGACGAGATCGTGAAGACGTCCTCGTCGCTTCTCGCCCAGAACCTCGGCGACCAACCGAGTTCGATCGGAAACGACGGTGGGATGTCGACGCCCTTCGTCGTCCCACTTCTGGCGGAGGAGGGCCAGGCAGACGGCGTGGAAGGTTCCAGCGGTCGGGGTCTCGTCGAGGCCGAAGGCGTGGAGTCGCCGTTTCAATTCGTACGCCGCCTGTCGGGTGAACGTCAGGACGACCGAGTGACGGGCGTCGGAGTCGCCTCGAAGAGCGCGAAAGGCGACCCGCCGAGTCAGCACCGAAGTCTTTCCCGAGCCGGCACCGGCGACGATCGCAAGGAGAGGTGCCGAGGACGTGACGGCTTGACGTTGAGCCTCGTCGAGGCCAGCGAGTACCTCGTCGAGACCGGTGTCTTTCGACGAGTCGTTCGGTTCGAGGGGGGCCACCATCTGGAGACTAGGCCGTCGGGTCGAATGGCCCGACTAGCGTTCGGGCATGTCGTACCCCCGCCGCCTTTTGAACGACGGAGAGGAAATCGCTCTCGATATCCATCCCCATTGGTGGTTCTTGTCGCGTCCCGTGGCGTCATCAGTTGCCTCCGGAGCCCTCTTCTTGTGGCTTCTCGCGACCCTCGACGGTGCATTGTGGGAGACCGGCCTGAAGTGGGTGGTCGGAGTGCTGGCACTGGTGAGTCTCGTGTGGACGGCTCTTCGTTGGCTTGCCTGGCGCACCACGCACTTCGTCATCACGAGCGATCGGGTCATTGCTCGTCGGGGAGTGGTGGCCAAGAGTGGCATCGAGATTCCTCTGGAGCGCGTCAACAACGTGAGCTTCAAACAGTCGATCTTCGAGCGGTTGATCGACGCCGGCGATCTTCTGATCGAATCAGGAGGAGAAGAGGGCCAGCAGCGCTTCAGCGACATCTTGAAACCCGATCAAGTTCAGAATCTGATTCATGTGCAGATGGAAGAGAACCAACGACGCTCGTTCTCGTTCCCGGCTCCGGTGTTCGAAAATGGCGACCTGACCGAACAACTGATGAAACTCGAAGGATTGCGGGATCGGGGTTCGATCTCGGAAGAAGAGTTCGAACGGGCCAAACGACGCCTGTTCGAGTGAAGAGTCACCCTTCGTTGCGTCGTAGAGCGACGACGCAACCGCCGAAGCCACCGCCGGTGAGCCGGGCCCCGAGTACTCCGGGTTCGGCCAGAATGCGCTCCATCGCGGCGTCCATGGTTCGGTTCGACGTCTCGTAGTCGAATTGCATACTTCGGTGACTTTCTGTCATCAGTCGTCCCATCGTCGTCAGATCGCCGGCGGCGGACGCCGCGACGAACTCGAGCACTCGACGATTCTCGCTGACGATGTGTCGAGCACGTCGACGGATCACCGGATCGACGATCGAGTCCAACTCGGTCTCGTCGACTTCTCGAAGCGGACCGATCAGGTCGGTGGCCGCCTGTGCCTCGCGTACTCGAGTCGCATAGTCGCTTTCGGCCAGCTGTCGTGGCGCTACGAATTCGTAGGTGATCCGTGTATCCGGAGGAAGACGGACGTGGTCGATGGCGAGCGTCGTGCAGTCGATGAGGACCGGGCAGTCGGGCTCACCAGCTGCGATGCACAGTTGGTCCATGATCCCGCACGGAACTCCCGAAGCCCGATGTTCGGCTCGTCGACAGATCTCGGCGACTTCGAGGGCGGAGGTGGTTTCGCCGTGTAGGGCGACTCGGGCGACCGCCACTTCGAGAGCGGCGCTCGACGAGAGGCCCGAACCGATCGGGAGATTTGATGTGACGTGGCCACGGAATCCTCGAACCCGGCGGCTGGACGCCAGGACCTCGTCGATCACGCCGGCGACATAGCGACCCCATTGCGGTTGAACCGATGCCGGATCGTCGATCGGGAGTTCAATGTGCAGTGGATCGGGATCGTGTTCCGAGGTGAGGTGCCACGTGTCGCCGTCGACGAACTCTCCTTCGATCGACGTGAAAGGTGCGATCGCCATCGGCAGGACGAAGCCTCCCGTGTAGTCGGTGTGATCGCCGATGATGTTGACCCGTCCGTGAGCGCGTGCCTCAATCGTCATCTGGCGCGTCCGGTCGGGAAGAGGTCAGGCGAGCCCGAGGGTGGACGAGAACTTCTCCAGTGCATCCACGTCGAACGGCGCACGAAGCGCCAGATTGATCTGGTCGGCACCGGCTTCCACGTATTGCCCGATGCGATCGATCACTTCGTCGTCGGATCCCGTGAGGACACCTGGACGAACACCCTCGGCCAGCAGGCCGAACTGGCCGACCAGGCTCTCCTCGGTCCAGGCGATACCGACGTTGACGGTTCGTCGCACTGCGGAGGGATCGCGTCCGACTCGCTCGCAATGTTCGGTGAGGACACGGCTCTTGTGGGCGAAGGTCTCCGGCGAGACGAACGGTACGTTCCAGCCATCGGCGTATTTGGCGGTGATCGACAGCGTGCGCTTTTCGCCCCCTCCGCCGATCCAGATCGGGATTTTCGACTGCACGGGGCGCGGTTCGTTACGAGCCTCGTTCAAGGTGAACCATTCCCCCGAGAACGACGTGACGTCGTCATGGAGCAGACCTCGCACGCATTGGGCAGCCTCTTCGAGCTGATTCATTCGGGTCTTGACTTCGGGAAACGGCATCCCGTAGGCGTTGTATTCGACGACGGCCCATCCGGCACCGAGTCCGAGATCGGCTCGGCCGCCCGACACGTGATCGATGGCGGTGATCATCTTGGCCAGCACTGCCGGATGCCGATAGCCGACGGAGTAGACGAGCGAGCCGACGCGCACCCGCTCGGTCTCGGCGGCGAGAGCAGCGTGCATGGCCACCGCCTCGTAGCAGGCGGCGTCATCAGGTTGGCCAGTGGCTCCGTAGAAATGATCCCAGATCGAGATCCAGTCGAAACCGAGTTCTTCGATGCGATGCCACAAGGGACGCAGGACGTCGTAAGTCGTGTGCTGGAGGCCGGTGTGAACGCCGAATTTGGTGCCCGAGAACTTGATGTCGCTTCCCATGTCCTCACGCTAGTGCAGGGTCGGCGAGTGGGTTATCGTCGTGGGGTGCCTCGCGTCGTCGTTCCCGCCAACATCGGATCCGTCGAACTCGAATACGAAGAGTTGGGCGATCTGCGTCATCCGACGGTTCTTTTGGTGATGGGTTTCATGGCCCAGATGATCGGCTGGCCCGACAGTTTCTGTGCCGCTCTGGTCGATCGAGGTTTTCACGTCGTCCGGTTCGACAATCGTGATTGTGGCCTGTCGACGAAACTTGACGGCGTGAGCGTCGATGTCGACGCGGTCATGACGTCCGCCTTCGCCGATCTTCCTGTGCCACCAGTTCCGTACACGTTGTCCGACATGGCGCTCGACGCGGTCGGACTGCTCGATCATCTCGGCATCGACAAGGCTCACGTCGTCGGAGCATCGATGGGCGGGATGATCGCGCAACACATTGCGATCGAACATCGCCCGCGGGTCATTTCGCTCACCTCCATCATGTCGGTCACCGGTGAACCCGAATACGGACAGCCCCTTCCCGAGGCGGCCACGGTGCTGTTGGCGCCGCCGGCCACCGAACGCGCGACCTACATCGAGGAATCGGTCAAGTACGCCGTCTGGCAGTCGCGCCGTTACTTCGACGCCGATCGCGTCAAGGTCGAGGCGGCTCGCAACTTCGACCGCTCCTTCTATCCCGAGGGATCGCCACGTCAGCTCGCCGCCATCTACGCAAGTGGGCGCCGGACCGAAGGTCTCTCGCAGCTCGAAGTACCCACTCTCGTGATCCACGGACGAGACGACACGTTGCTTCCACCTTCGGGCGGGGAGCGCACGGCGGAACTCGTTCCCGGATCCACCTTCCTTTTAGTGGCCGACATGGGCCACGATCTGCCCGAACCGTTGCAGCCGATGATCGCCGATGCCATCGCCGGTCACGCACGGCTGGCCGAATGGGCGACGACCAGCGGTCGCTGAATACGATCGGACCATGCCTGGTCCTCTTTCTGGTTATCGCATCATCGAAATCGCCGGTATCGGCCCCGGACCCTTCGCAGCCATGTTGCTGTCCGACATGGGTGCGGAGGTCATTCGTGTCGAACGCAGTCAGGCGGTTCGGGGACCCGCGCCCGACACTCCGGGCGCCGACATCTTGCAGCGTGGTCGGCGCAACGTCGCCATCGACTTGAAGAACCCCGAAGGTGTCGAGACGCTGCTGTCCCTCGTCGAGTCGGCCGATGCGTTGATCGAAGGATTCCGCCCCGGCGTGATGGAGCGGCTCGGAGTCGGCCCCGACGTGTGTCTGGCCCGCAACCCGGGTCTGGTGTTCGGCCGCATGACCGGATGGGGTCAGACCGGTATGTATGCGCAAGCGGCCGGTCACGACATCAACTACATCTCACTGGCCGGCGCGTTGGCTCATTTCGGCCGAGCCGGTGAGGCTCCCGTCCCGCCCATGAACATGGTCGGAGATTTCGGCGGAGGCGGCATGTTTCTCGCCTACGGCGTGGTGTGCGCCCTTCTCGAGCGTTCGAAGAGTGGCAAGGGCCAAGTCGTCGACGCAGCGATGGTCGACGGAACGGCGATCCTCATGACCATGTTCTGGGCGTTCTCACAGATGGGAGCCCACGACGAGAACGCTCGTGGCACCAACTTGCTCGACACCGGCGCCCACTTCTACGACGCATACGAATGCGCCGACGGCAAGTACGTGTCCATTGGTTCGATCGAACCTCAGTTCTATGCCGAACTACTGAATCTGACCGGCCTCGACGCCGATCCCGAGTTCGCACGGCAGATGGACAAGTCGCAATGGCCGCATCTGAAGGAGCGGATCGCCGAGGTGTTCCGCACCAAGTCGCGTGACGAGTGGTGCGCGATCATGGAAACGACCGACGTGTGCTTCGCTCCAGTGCTCACCATGAGCGAAGCGGCCGTCCACCCGCACAACGTCGAGCGCAACATGATCATCGACATCGCGGGTGTGAAGCAGCCGGCTCCCGCGCCCCGGTTCTCGCGCACGGTTCCCGAAGTGTCAGCGCCGCCGGCCCACCCCGGTCAGCACACCCGTGAGATTTTGGGCGAGTGGGGTTTGGAGGCCGCGCGTATCGACGCTCTCCTCGCGTCCGGGGCGGTCGTCGACGCGTGAGCACCCTCGTCTGCTTGCACGCTCATCCTGACGACGAGTCGATTGCCACCGGGGGCAGTATCGCCCGGGCGGTGAGTGACGGACATCGAGTGGTTCTGGTCGTTGCGACCGACGGACGTCATGGTGAGACCCCGGACGACCTGGCACCTGGTGAAACTCTGGTCGATCGTCGTCGGAGCGAGACCGAGCGCTCGGCCGAGGTGCTCGGAATATCCGAGGTTCGTTGGCTCGGCTATCACGACAGTGGAATGACCGGCTGGGAAGCGAACAGCGCGCCGGGCGCCTTCGTCGGAGCTGATCTCGAGGATGCGGCCGGACGTTTCGCTGACATTCTCGATGAGGTCGGTGCCGATGTGGTGACGTGTTACGACTGGCACGGTGGCTACGGCCATCCTGATCACATCATGGTTCACCGCGTCGGCCATCGGGCGGCCGAACTTCTGGCCGAGCGCGGCCAAAACGTCCGCCTGCTCGAGTCCACGATGAATCGCACCCGTATTGCACGAATGCGGGCCGAGAACTCGGAGGACGGAGAGTTCGATCCGGATGCTCCGGCCGACGATGGCAATCCGTTCGGATCGACCGAAGACGAGATCACGATGGCGGTCGACGTCTCGAATTTCGTCGACCAAAAGCGTCGGTCGATGATCTGTCACGCCAGCCAGATCACCGATCAGAGCTTCTTTCTTCAGATGCCTCCGGAGATGTTCGCCATGGCGTTCGGCACCGAATGGTTCATCGAAGCCGATCGACCAGGAGGCGCTCAGCCGGGTTGGTTCATGTGATTCGCGTCCATCTGATTCGACATGGTCGTGCGGCGGCCGGATGGGACACGGACCCTGATCCCGGCCTCGACGACGTGGGGCGAGAGCAGGCCAGGCGGGCGGCGCGCGAGTTGGCCGATACGTCACGAGGCGGTGAGGGCATCGACGTGGTGTCGAGTCCGTTACGGCGTTGTCGTGAGACGGCTGGATTTCTTCTGGGGGAGTGGGGTCGACCCGAGAGCTCTCTCCACGTGGTGGAGGCCGTTCGGGAAATCCCGTCACCGGAGGGGATTGCGATGTCGAAACGAGTCGGATGGTTGCGGCAGGCGATGTCGGGGACTTGGGTCGATCTTGGTTTGCCTTACACCGATTTTCGCGATGGCGTGGTCGAGTTCGTGCGTTCACGGCAGCGTCCGACGATGGTGTTCAGCCACTTCATCGCCATCAACGCCGTCATCGGAGCGTGCATCGACGACGACCGACTCGTGATCGACAGCCTCGACAATGCGTCGGTCACAGTCGTCGACGTCGACAGCGACGGTGGGGTGAAGCTCGTCGAGCGAGGGCGGCAAGCCGACACTCTCATTCGCTGAACCGGCAGACTGTGGACATGAGTCTCCGGGTCGTGAAGTGGTCGCTCGTCGCCGGTTCGGCTCTCCTCGTCCTGGCGTCGTGCGGAGGCCGGGACGGATCGGCCGACACGTTGGCTCCTCTCGCGACCGCCGCGCCGACGGCGGCCACGACCGTTCCTCCGAGCATCGACACTCCGACGACCGCTGCCCTCACCACCACATCGACTACGACGACCACGACGACCACGGTGGTCGAAGGTGAGGAGTTGATTCTGCGCAGCAACGGTCTCGGAAGCGCACGGTTCGGCGTCGAGCCCGAGGGGGTCATCGCCTTCGTGTCGTCGCTCCTCGGCACGCCCGACGGCGATTCGAGTTATATCGATTCCTTCTCCGAGTTCGGCACGTGTCCGGGCTCGGAAGTCCGTGGCGTTCGGTGGGGCGACTTGCTCCTGCTCTTCGGAGACGACAGCGATTTCGGCTCCGGGCGACGCCACTTCTACCAGTGGCAGTACGGTCCGCAGACATCGTCACCGCTGCGTCCGAACGGTCCGCTCACCGACGGACTCATCGGACTCGGCTCGACGGTGGCCGACATTCGTCGCGTCTATCCCGACGTCGAGATTTTCGCCGACGATGTGTTCGGACCTGGTTTCGAACTCGAGCCGCTTCTCTGGGGAACTCTGACTGATGACGCCGACACCGGTCGCGTGATCGCACTGGTGGGTGGCACGCCGTGTGGTGAGTGACACTCACGGTCGACCGAGAGCCTCCGAGTAGGGTCGAACCGAATGACTGCTCTCATGTTGCTCGACCTGCATCAGCAGTGGGCCTGGTTCGTGATCATCGCCAATGGCCTGGCTGGACTCTGGTCGCTCGGCGCGCACCGGTTCCCGCCACTGCGGTCACGAGCCCTCTGGTGGTACACCCTGTTGGCTCAGCTGACAATGTTCGTGCAAGTCGGTCTCGGCGTGGCGCTGGTGAATCGTGAGAAGTTGGAATTCCCGCAGTTCCACGCCTTCTACGGCTTCGTCGGCATCATGGCCATCGCCATCATCTTCAGCTACCGCAACCAGATGAAGCACCGTCTCTATCTGCTGTACGGCTTCGGCGGGCTCTTCGTGATGGGCCTCGGCATTCGAGCTCTCCTCGTCGGCCAGTAAAAAACGCCCACCCCGATGCGCTAGCACCCAAAACGGGCACCTCATGCTTCAGGGTGGGCGAATTTCGTCGAAATCAGAGGGCGGACGCGAGGGAGTCGAGCTGGGCGTTCAGCTTCGACGGCAGCTTCGGTCCGAACTGGGCGAAATGCTCCCGGATCTGGGGAACGGCTTCCTTCCAGCCATCGGTGTCGACATCGAGCAGGACCTTCAGATCGGTGGCGTCGATGTCGAGTCCCTTGGTATCGAGGGCACCCTCGGTTGGTAGAAGCCCGATTGGGGTGCGCGTGGCGTCCACCGATCCTTCGACCCGTTCGAAGACCCACTTCAGAACACGGCTGTTTTCGCCGAATCCGGGCCACAAGAAGCGTCCGTTCTCGTCACGTCGGAACCAGTTGACGAAGAAGATCTTCGGCAGCTTCGATGCGTCGGACTTCGCGCCGATGGCCAGCCAATGAGCGAAGTAGTCGGCCATGTTGTACCCGCAGAACGGGAGCATCGCCATCGGGTCGAAACGCAACTTGCCGACCGCACCCTGCTGGGCGGCGGTGGTCTCGGAGGCCATGATCGAGCCGAGGAACACACCGTGTTCCCAGTCGAAGGCTTCGGTCACCAGCGGCACGGTGCTACGACGACGTCCCCCGAACAAGATGGCCGAGATCGGCACGCCGGCCGGATCCTGCCACTCGGGAGCCATGGACGGACACTGCGAGGCCGGAGCTGTAAAACGAGCGTTGGGGTGGGCGGCTGGTGTCTCGGTCTCGGGAGTCCAGGCGTTTCCCTTCCAGTCGGTGAGGCGAGCCGGCTTGTCGACCGTCATGTCTTCCCACCACACGTCACCGTCGGAGGTGAGGGCGGTGTTGGTGAAGATGGAGTTGCCCCACAGGGTGTGCATGGCGTTGGCATTCGTGTCGTCGCCGGTGCCGGGGGCCACGCCGAAGAAACCGGCCTCGGGGTTGATCGCGTACAAACGGCCGTCCTCGCCGAACTTCATCCAGCAGATGTCGTCGCCGATCGTTTCGGCCTTCCAGCCCGGGATGGTGGGAACGAGCATGGCGAGGTTGGTCTTGCCGCATGCCGATGGGAACGCTGCGGCGATGTACTTCGACGCACCTTCAGGATTGGTGAGTTTCAAGATGAGCATGTGCTCGGCGAGCCAGCCGTCGTCACGAGCCATGACCGATGCGATGCGCAATGCGAAACACTTCTTGCCGAGCAGTGCGTTTCCGCCGTAGCCCGATCCGAACGACCAGATCTCTCGGGTCTCGGGGACGTGCACGATGTACTTGTTGTCGGGGTTGCATGGCCACGATGAATCGGCCTGTCCGTCGGCCAATGGTGCGCCGACCGAATGGAGGCACGGAACCCAGTCGGCGTTGCCGAGAACGTCGAGAGCACCTTGACCCATGCGGGTCATGATGCGCATGCTGACGGCGACGTATGCCGAGTCGGTGAGCTGAACGCCGATATGGGCGATGGGGGAGCCGAGCGGACCCATGCTGAACGGGACCACGTACATGGTCCGACCGCGCATGGCACCGTTGTACAGAGAGGTGAGTTCGGCGCGCATCTCGGATGGTTCACGCCAGTTGTTGTTGGGGCCGGCGTCCTCTTCACGAGCCGAGCAGATGAAGGTACGGTCCTCCACTCGGGCGACGTCACCCGGATCGGAGTGCGCCCAGTAACTATTGGGGCGCTTGGCCTCGTCGAGGCGGGTGAACGTGCCGCTGTCGACCAGAAGTTGGCAGAGACGTTCGTACTCTTCGGCCGATCCGTCGCACCAGTAGATGTCGGACGGCTGGAGAATTGCTGCCCAGTCGTCGACCCACTTCTTCAGGCGCTCATTCGAGGTGGTTCCGCTCATTGTCGTCTCCTTGGGGGTGAGTGACGATTCAGTTGTGGTGACGCCGAGGCGTCGGGGCGATCAGACGCCCGGGGTACCCATGTCGACTTCAGACCCGAGACGCAAACGCGTCGCGCATCCGGAGTCGTCGAGATCGAAGATCACTCGCTGGCCAGGACGGAGCATGCGAAAGATGCTCCCGTCCAGCGCGTCGGCGGCGAGTTCGTGTTCGCTGAGGTCGGCATCGGACAGCACGAGGCCGGTTCCCGTTCCCGGGTCGTAGGCCTTGATGACTCCCTGCATGCCCTGGCTCAGTTGCTCGCAGCGGTGCGGCCGACCTTGGTGATCTTGCCGGCGCGGATACAGGACGTGCAGACGTTCACGCGCTTCGGGGCTCCGTTCACCAGAGCCCGGACACGCTGGATGTTCGGGTTCCAGCGACGCTTGGTTCGCACATGCGAGTGCGATACCGACATGCCCCACGAGGGGCGCTTCCCGCACACTTCACATACTGATGCCATGATCGATCTCACTTTCGGGCCCGAGGTGGGGCCGTGACAGCATGCGAATGCTACCGGCGGTCCTTCGGCCACCCCAAGTGATGGGGGTGATGACAGCGATCACAAACAGCGATGCCCAGGCCGGGAGGGGTACGATCGGGTCGTGACTGCGCCCGTGCTGGCACCCGACGAGCCATCTGAGCGGTTTGATGCCGATCGCCTGCGGCGGACGGTCGTCGCTTTTCGGGATGCCGTCAAGGCACATGCGCCCCGGATCAACCGGCTGAACGTCTATCCGGTGCCCGACGGCGACACCGGTACCAATATGGCCCGCACTCTGGATGCCGTGGTCGCCGAGCTCGAAGCGGCCGAGGCGGGTATCGAGCCCACGTGCCAGGCCATCTCGCACGGGTCGCTAATGGGTGCCCGCGGGAATTCCGGGGTCATCCTCAGTCAGATTCTTCGCGGATTGTCTGGACGTCTGTCGAAAGCGGCCTCGCACACGGCGACCGAAGTGGCCGAAGCATTGTCGGCCGCGTCGACGTCGGCCTATCAGGCCGTGGTGAAACCGATCGAGGGAACGATCTTGACCGTGGTTCGTGAAGCGTCCGACGCCGCCCGTCAGGCAGCAGCCGAGGGTTCGAGCTTGGCCGTTGTCTTGCGTGCTGCGCGTGACGCCGGGCGTAGCGCCCTCGATCGGACTCCCGAGATGTTGCCCGTTCTGAAAGATGCCGGTGTCGTCGATGCCGGAGGTGCGGGCTTTCTTCTGCTTCTGGATGCGGCACTGAACGTGGTCGACGGTGAGCCGATTCCAGCCCCCGAGGATTCGATCGGAGGCGACGCAACCGACTTGCCGACGTTCGACGTCTCGTCGATGGGGTCGCCGGACGACCACGGCGAGCTTTCGGTCGCCGACCTCCGCTACGAGGTCATGTACTTCTTGCATCTCGACGACGATCGCATCGGGCAGTTCAAGAACGACTGGGCTGAGATCGGAGATTCGATCGTGGTCGTCGGCGGCGACGGTCTCTGGAATTGCCACGTCCACACCAACGACATCGGTGCCGCCATCGAGGTGGCTATCGATCTCGGAGGACGGCCGAAACAGATTCGCGTGACCGACTTGTTCGAAGAGGTCGCCGAACAGCAGGCCGCCAACCAGTCGGGCGACGTCCTCGATCACAAGTGGTCGGGTCTGCCTCGAGTCACGACGGCCGTGGTCGCGGTGTGCAGCGGGAGTGGTCTCGAGGAGCTCTTCGGGCAACTCGGCGTCCAAGGAATCGTCACCGGCGGACAGACACTGAATCCGTCGACGGCCGAACTGCTCGACGCCGTCACCCGAGTGAACGCCGATCAGGTGATCGTTCTCCCGAACAACAAGAACATCATTCCGGTGGCAGAACAACTCGACAGTCTCACCACGAAGGCGGTGCACGTTGTCGCCACCCGGTCGATGCCCGAGGCACTGGCCGCGCTCGTGGTGTACGACCCCGAGGCGCCGGCCGACGTCAACGCGCAATCGATGGCCTCGGCGACCGAGGCGATGATCACCGGAGACGTGACGAAAGCCGTACGCGATTCGGCCAGTGATGCTGGTCCGGTCACCGTCGGCGACTGGATCGGGCTCGTTCGGGGAGAGGGAATCGTCACCGTGTCCGGATCCCCCGAAGGCGCTGCGATCGGTCTGCTTCAATCGATCGTCTCCGACGAGCGGGAGATCGTGACCGTCATCGAAGGTGTTGAGGCCACTCATTCGGCCACCGAGGTGATCCTCGCCTGGCTCGCCGAGGAACGTCCCGGCGTCCAGGTCGAATGCCACCGCGGCGGACAGCCTTTGTATCCCTATCTCTTCGGCGTCGAGTGACCGATCGGCCCATCACGTCGCGAGAGCTGTCGGAGATGCCGCTGTCGCGGTTGAAGTCGGTCGGCGGCGGAAAGAGACTCGAGAACTTCGCCAAGTTCGGTATCGACGATCTTTTGCAGCTTCTGTCGCACTATCCGCGTCGATGGATCGATCGGACCCGCGAAGCGACGGTCGGCGAACTGGTCGAAGGAATCGATGCGCTCGTGGTCGGAGAGATCCTTCGCGTGAACGGCACGCCGCGGGGACGTGGGCCGTCCCGCGTGAACGTGATGCTGGGTGACGACACCGGGACGCTGAAAATCGTCTTCTTCAATCAGGCGTGGCGTGAGAAGCAGCTCGCCATCGGCTCGTTGGTGGCGATCCACGGCCGTGTGTCGTCGTTTCGCGGCGATTTGCAGATGGCCAACCCGACAGTCGACGTGCTGGGCGATCCAGGGGAGCGTCCACGGCCGATCGTCGCCGTGTATCCGCAGAGCGAGAAGATCGACCTGCCTTCGTGGGTCGTTCGGAGGGCTATCGAGGAGACTTTGTCCCGTAGTCGTTCGCGTGGAATTGCCGACCCGGTGCCGGAGTGGGTTCGGCACGACAACTCTCTCGTTTCACGTGGCGAAGCGCTGGAGGGGATTCATCTTCCAGAGTCGTTCGCCGTCAAGGAGATGGCGCGACGTCGACTGGCGTTCGACGAACTTCTGCGCGTCCAGTTGGTGCTGGTCATGCGCAAGAAGGCGATCGAGCGCGAGTCCACCGGGGTCGAGCACGTGGTGAACGGCCCGCTCGTGCAACGTTTCCTCGATCGACTTCCGTATTCGCTCACTGGTGCACAGCGTCGAGTCATCGCCGAGATCGACACCGATCTCGGGACGCCCACTCCGATGCACCGTCTACTGCAGGGAGATGTCGGCGCGGGTAAGACCTTGGTCGCAGTCACGGCGATGCTCACGGCGGTCGACGGTCGACATCAAGGTGCTCTCATGGCGCCCACCGAAGTGCTGGCCGAGCAACATGCCGCAGGTGTATCGACCCTTCTCGAGGACCTGCTCGTGCCGGACCCCGAAAATCTCTTCGGGGAACGTCCGGTGCGGGTCGAATTGCTCACCAATTCGGTCACCGGTGAACGTCGCCGAAGCGTGTTGGCCGGTTTGGCCGACGGGTCGGTCGACCTGGTGATCGGCACACATGCCCTCATCCAGGAAACGGTCGAGTTCCACAGCCTGGGCGTCGTGGTCGTCGACGAACAGCATCGATTCGGAGTGGAGCAAAGGGCCGCGTTGCGCGACAAGGGAGATCGTGGCGCGGCACCCGATGTGCTGGTGATGACGGCGACACCCATTCCTCGAACGGCGGCCATGACCGTGTACGGCGATCTCGACGTGAGTGTGCTCGACGAGAAACCCCCGGGTCGGACACCAATCCTCACCCGCCATGCGGTGTCTGGTGACGACGAGTCGCGAGTGTGGGACGATGTGAAAGCGCAGGTTGCTGACGGTCGACAGGCCTATGTGGTGTGCCCGTTGATCGAAGAGAGCGAGAAGCTCGAAGTTGCGTCGGCTGAGGAGACATTGGCCCGCCTGGAAGCCGTGGAATTGTCGGGGCTTCGACTCGGTCTTCTGCACGGACGAATGCCGTCGGCCGACAAGGACGAGGTGATGGGTCGCTTCCGTGACGGCCAGGTCGACGTCCTGGTGGCGACCACCGTGATCGAAGTCGGTGTCGACGTCCCGAATGCGACGGTGATGGTCGTGCTGGACGCCGATCGGTTCGGAATCGCCCCGTTGCACCAATTGCGTGGTCGAGTCGGTCGCGGGCGCCACGAGTCGAACTGTTGGCTCGTCACATCGGCGGGCGATGAATCTTCGATGACCGAGATGAGTCCTCGTATCGAAGCCCTGGTCGAGTCCGATGACGGTTTCCTCCTCGCCGAAGTCGATCTCGAACTTCGTGGCGAAGGGACCCTCATGAACAAGGAACAGAAGGGCCGCAGTGATCTGAAGCTCGCGTCGCTGCGGCGTGATCGCGAGTTGGTCGAGATGGCGCGCGTCGCTGCTCAGCGCATCGTCGACTCCGACGATTTCTTGGAGGCTCATCCCGATCTGCGTGACGAGATCGAATTGTTCCTGAGCCCCGAGGACGAAGAGTTCCTCTTCAAGAGCTGAAATCGTGGCCAGCGGGTTCACCATTAACCTTCGCTCGATGCTCGGTGAGGTGGCGCGCTCTTTCGGAAAGCGCGCCGGCCGCCGACTACGCGACGTTCATCCGGCGGCTTGGCTGACTTTCCTCGGTGCCGTCGTCTTCGCAATGGTGTTCGGCCGTCTCGGTGTCATGCATCACCGCAACTTCGGAACTTGGGCCTATGACATGGGCATCTACGATCAAGGTTTCTGGCTCGTCTCTCGTGGCGGGCAGAGTTTCGTGACGGTTCGAGGACTCGAATTCTGGGGTCATCACCTCAACGTGGTGGCGTTTTTCTTCGCGCCGTTCTACTGGCTCGGAGCTGGTCCTTCGTTCCTGTACGTGGCGCAGGCCGTAGTGATGGGGCTTGGTGCGGTTCCCGTGTACCTGTTGGCCCGAGACCGATTCCGATCGCCGTGGATGGGGCTGGTCTTCGCTGGGGTCTTTTTGATGTACGCGCCGGTTCAGTGGATCGTCTGGGCCAACTTCCATCCGGAAGCACTCGTCGTCACGCCACTCCTTGCCGCTTGGTGGTGCGCTCGGACGCGACGTTGGAAGTGGTTCGCTTTGTTCTTGTTCCTCGCCTTGTCGATGCGAGAGGATGCAGCACTTGCCATCGCGATGCTCGGGGTGGTGCTGGTGGCACCTCACCTGAAGGACGTGATCGTCGCATTTCGGTCGAGAAGTTGGGGTCCGATATCAGGAGTCGGCGGGGTGATGTTGCGCGCCGGCGTCTACACGTTTGTGGCCGGTCTCGCGTGGTACGTGATCGCGACCCGATTCGTCATTCCTCACTTCAACCGAGGGGAGGAACCCTTCTACGTGTCGGCCTATTACGGGAATTACGGCGATACGACGTCTCAGGTCGTGGGGGAGATACTGCGCCGTCCCCAGCAGGTGATCTCGGACGCGACTCAGCCCGATCGACTTCGCTTCTATCGAGATCTGCTCCTACCACTCGGCGTCACACCGTTGCTCGCCCCGCTCCAGTTGCTGGTCGCGGCTCCGCAGATGCTGGCCAGCGTGATCGGGACGAGTCCGTACGCACGTCAGATCAGGTGGCAGTACACCTCGGTGATGATCGCACCGCTGATGGTGGCGGCCATCGACGGGGCACGGCTGGTGTGGCGTTCGCAGCGACTCCGCGCCGGACTGGTGGTCGCGCTTTTGGCGTCGTCTCTCGTGAGCAATCTCGCTTGGTCGAATTCCCCGTGGTCCGACAGTTCCTACGTATGGGCCAGACATTCGCCCCGTATCGATGTATTGCGGCGGGCAGTCGAGATGGTTCCCGACGACGCGTCGGTCACCGCCACGTACACGATCGTTCCTCATCTCTCGCGACGCGAGCAGATCTACGACTGGCCGAACCCGTGGATCGAGTCCTACTGGGGGGTCGACGACGGCTACCGACTCCCGACACCCGACGTGATCGAGTGGGTGGTCGTCGATCGGAATCATGTGAGTTCCGAGTACGAGCCGATTCTCGACGAGATCATGAGTGGTGGGGAGTTCGACGTCGTCCTCGACGAGTCGGGAGTCCTCGTCGCGCGTCGTGTGAAGGATTGACGCTGGTCGGGTCGGATCTCACTCGTCAGCCGGTGGCAGTTCCAGATCCCAACGGTCGAGGCAGTCTTGGCATCGATAAGCCACCACGTCGCCGGCGAGCCATGCGCCGTCTTCACGCGGGTGGGAGAGCAAGAAACAGCGGCCTCCGCAGTCGACGCACACGATTTCCGTTTCGGGTGGGGCGGCTGGTGTCATGAGCAGAGTCTGCCAGCCTTTGTTCCGCCAACGTGCTCGTCGTTCGTAGGCTGACGGGATGCGGGTGGTCACCGGAACACTTCGCGGTCGTCCGATCGTGGCGCCGCAGGGAGCTGCCACTCGGCCCACCACCGATCGTGTACGTGAGGCGATGTTCAACGCGCTCGAGAGCCTTGGTGCGATCGACGACGCATCGGTGATCGACCTGTTTGCCGGTAGTGGTGCGCTCGGTATCGAGGCGCTGTCGCGGGGAGGACGCCGTTGCACCTTCGTCGAGCGCGACCGCGACGCCCTCCGCGCCATCCGAACGAACATCGACAAGCTCGCACTGAACGATCGAACCTCCGTGACGGCCGGAGATGTCCTGACGTCGATCGGGGCCTTCCGCGAAGTCGACCTGGTCCTTGTCGACCCGCCTTACGGTTTCGACGCGTGGCCCCGACTTCTCGATGCTCTCCGACCCGTGACCAACGCTGATGCGATCGTCGTACTGGAGAGTGATCGAGCCATCGACCTCCCGGTGGGCTGGGAAGAAGTCCGGGCGAAGCGTTACGGACGCACCTGGGTGACCTTCGTTCGGTGCGTACCCAAGGTGTGAAACCGATACCTTGAGTCTGCATGGCCGGCTCCCCGTCCCTCGTTGCCCTCTATCCGGGCAGTTTCGACCCGTTCCACGTGGGTCACCTCGACGTCGTCGAACAAGCGCTCGAACTCTTCGGTTCGGTGATCGTCGCTGCGATGCACAATCCCGGTAAGCCATCGGGAGTCGTCGAACTTCATGATCGAGTGCGTTTGATCGAAGTCTGCACGTCGCACCTGGTCGGCGTCCGCGTCGAGGCGTGTCCGGGGCTGGCCGTCGATGCCGCCCAAGAACTTGGCGCCGACTTCATCGTAAAGGGCTTGCGTACAGCCGCCGATTTCGACATCGAACAGCAGATGGCTCACACCAATCACTCGGTGTCGGGGGTTCGCACGGTCTACGTTCCGGCCCGACCTGACGTCTCGTACGTGAGCAGTCGCTACATCCGGGAAATCGGCTCTCACGGTGGTCGCATCGAACACATGCTCCCTGCCCCGATCGCCACTGAAGTGGCGACTATCCTTCGTCAGCGATCGGATCGTCGAACGTGACGATGAGTGAGAGGGTCTCCCGATGACCGTGGATTTCGACGACTTCGACGACGACACCGGCTCCTACGACCGCGGTGGCGACGATCCCATGGGCGATTCGGGCATTTTGCTCCGACGGGCCATCGACATCATTGCGACGGCACCCAACATGCCGCTGTCTTCGACGCCGCGAATCGATCGCGACGAGATCATCGAACTTCTCGAAGGTGCGCTCAGTCGACTGCCCGACGAACTGCGGCAGGCGCGATGGATGACGAAAGAGCGCGAAGAGTTCATGCAGCGGGCCTATCGCGAAGCCGACGAGATCATCGACGCCGCCAAGGTCCAGGCCGAGCGTTTCGTTCAGCGGGCCGAAATCGTTCGAGCCGCCGAGCAGCGGGCGCGCCAGATCATGGAGGCGGCCGAGGACGACTCGCGGCGGCTCAAACTCGAGACCGAAGACTTCCTCGACCAGCGACTGGCCAGTTTCGAGATCCTGCTCGACAAGCTTGCCCGAACGGTGGCCACCGGACGCCGCCGTCTGTCGATCGGCGATCAGCGGGCCGATGACGAGAATCTTCCTGAGATGTACTCCGATGAGACGTACGCAGGCGACACGTTCGGAGGCGACGACGGTTCGTCCGGCCCCGACCCGTCGAGTGCGTTCTTCGATCAGGACAGCACGGCTAACCGCTGAGGTCAGTGTGGCCGGACCGCTCGTCGTCAACGCTCTCGAACTCCTTCGTCGACCGGGTTCGCAGAAGGCTCTGTCGGTCGCCGTGGAGCCCGTCGACGTCGGCCTCGAGAATGAGGATCGGCTCGCCTCCGGGGCCGATATCGCCGTCGAACTCGACTGTGAGAGCACGACCGATTCCGTAGTGGTCGGAGGAACCGTGAAAGTCGCGACACGCGGGGTGTGTCGTCGGTGTCTGCGGGACGTCGAGGGAGAACTCATGATCGGGATCCACGAGACCTACCAGGAGACCCGCACCGATCCCGATGCTTTCCCGATCGAGAACGATCAGATCGATCTCCGGCCGATGATCAGGGAGTCGGTTCTTCTCGACGTGCCCGAAGCACCGCTGTGTCGTCCCGATTGTCCGGGCCTGTGTCCGATTTGTGGGGCCGATCTGACGACCGAGTCCTGCTCATGTGTGGTCGAGACCGTCGATCCCCGCTGGTCGGCTCTGTCCGACATCCGGGATTCGCTGCCCGAATAGCTCGTCCCACTTGACCCTGACCGGTGGCGGATGGTCGGGTCACCGCTATCATCGAATGGCCGTTACGAGGAGACGATCGCTGTGGCAGTTCCCAAGAAGAAGAAGTCGAAGTCGAAGTCCCGCAGTCACCGCGCCGGCGCCTGGAAGTTGGGCTCTCCGTCGCGCAGCCTCTGTCCGCGTTGTGGCTCGGCAAAGTTGCCGCACACCGTGTGCAAGGCCTGCGGCTGGTACAAGAACCGCGTCGCCATCGAAGTCTGAGTCGACGTCCGTTTTTCGGACATCATCGGTCCTCACGTTCATGTTGCCCATTGCCGTCGACGCTCTCGGAGGGGACCGCGCTCCGGGCGAGGTTCTGGCCGGTGTTCGTGAAGCGATCGAACTCGGGATTCCGGTGGTTCTGGTCGGTCCGCCCGACCTCGAAGGGCGCGGCGACATCCCACTGATTCCGGCCTCCGAATTCATCGCCATGGACGACGATCCTGGCAAGTCGGTGCGCACGAAGAAGGACTCAACTCTCGTCCGAGCGGCTGAAGCGGTGCGCGACGACAAGGCGTCGGCCATGATCTCGGCCGGAAACACCGGGGCGACGATGGCATCGGCGCTCTTGCGCATGGGGCGCATCAAAGGCGTCAGTCGACCGGCCATTGCGACTCCGATCCCCGTTCCCGGTGGTACGCCGACGGTGCTGCTCGACGCCGGAGCCAACGCCGAAGTACAGGCCGACTGGCTCGTGCAGTTCGCCCAAATGGGATCGGTGTACGCGCGACATCGTTACGAGATCGCGTCGCCACGCGTCGGGCTTCTGTCGATCGGTGAAGAACCGGGGAAGGGCGATTCGCTGCGCAAAGCGGCTTACGAACTCTTGTCGGTCGCAGTAGGTATCGATTTCATCGGCAATGTCGAGGGTCGCGACGTCATGTCCGATTCGGTCGACGTGGTCGTGACCGACGGGTTCACCGGCAACGTCGTGTTGAAGACCCTCGAAGGCGGTATGAAGACGTTGGTGCGTGCTCTCATGGATGCCTTCGCCTCGAAGCCCGAATACAAAGAACACGCCGACGTCTTGCTGCCGGCCTTGCTCCCGCTCTACGAATCGGTCGATCCCGAAACGACGGGAGGGGCCATCCTCCTCGGTGTCGACGGCGTCTGCATCATCTCGCATGGGTCGTCGTCGGCCCGCGCGATCGTCAATGGAATCAAGGTCGCGGCCGATATGGTCGAGCGAAACATCGTCGGCGAGATTCGCTCCGCCATCGCTGCCTCTTCCAACTAGGCTCACGTCACGGTTGTCACGAAGGAGAGGCCATGCCTGCTGAAACTCACGTCGTTCCGGGTCCGATCGGACGTGACGAAATCTTCGCCATCGTTCGCGACCAGCTCGTCGACATCTTGGAGATCGATCCGGAAAACATCTCCGAGGGCCAGAGTTTCAAGGACGACCTCGGCGCCGACTCGCTGGCTCTCGTCGAACTTGTCGAAGCTCTGGAGGAAGAACTGAGCGAGCGAACCGTCGGCTTCCGCATCGAAGACGAAGATCTGGCCGACTTGAAGACGGTCCGCGACGCTGTCGACTTCGTGTTCGAGCAGGTGCGAGCGCGGGGCGGTGAAGGCTGAATCAGCCGTCGGCTTCCGGCGACGTCCACCAGTGGATGTCGGAACTGTCGGGGCACGCGTTCAAGAAGCCCGATCTTCTCGATCTGGCGATGGCCCACCGCTCGTGGTGTGCCGAGAACGGGGGTGCGCCATCGAACGAGCGCCTCGAGTTCCTCGGTGACGCCGTGCTCGGGTGGATCGTGGCCGACTTGGTGACCCGTCGGCATCCATCGGCTTCGGAAGGGCAGTTGACCGATGTGCGCAAGTCCCTCGTCAGCGCCGAGGCATTGGCCGACATCGCACGTGAGATCGGTCTCGGACGATTCGTTCGTCTGGGGGCCGGAGAGCGAGACGCCGGCGGGGACGACAAGACGTCGATCCTTGCCGACGCCCTCGAAGCCCTCATCGGTGCCCTGTACCTCGACGCAGGAGTCGCACGGACCCGGCGATTCGTGCGAGGACTGGTGGCGGAGCGCGCCAAGGACGCCTGGCGTCGCCTCGATCGAGTCGACGCGAGAAGTCGTCTCATTCGGGTGTGCGTCCGTGAGTTCGGACGACCGCCGGTGGTGCAGACCACGGCATCGGGTCGGGCTCACGAACCGTCGTTCGACGCCTCCGTAGTGGTCGAAGGTGAGATCCTCGGCCGAGCGATCGGCCACTCGAAAAAGGTCGCCATACAGAGGGCGTCCGAAATTGCCCTCGATGTGCTCGTGACGCGCGGCGTCGACGTGATTCGTGCCTGAACTGCCCGAGGTTGAGACCGTACGGCGAGGACTCGTCGAGCATGTGGTCGGGCAGAGGATCGAGGCGGTCGAACTGGGTCGGCCTCGTGCATATCGCCGAGTGGGCCCGGAACGGCTGAGTTCCGGATTGCTCGACCGGACCATGGTCGCGGTCGAACGGCGGGGCAAGTATCTGCTTGCACCACTCGACTCGAACGACATCGTGATGGTGCATCTGCGCATGAGCGGGCAACTGTTGGTGCAGGGTGCGTCCACCCCACGACCGCCTCACACTCATGTGGTGCTGCATCTTGCGAGTGGCTTCGACGTGCGCTTCGTCGATCCGCGGACGTTCGGCGAGGTCGTCGTGTTCAGCCCCGATGAGGTCGAAACCGTGGTTCCCGAGTTGGTGCGACTCGGCCCTGATCCGCTCGTCGATGTCTTCGACGAGGAGGTGTTACGGCGTGCGCTCGCAAGAACCCGACGAGCCCTGAAGGCGGTTCTGCTCGATCAGCACGTCGTAGCCGGGATCGGCAACATCTACGGAGACGAAATTCTTCATCGCGCACGCTTGAACCCGCATCGACCGGCCGCTCACACGAATCGACAGCAATTGCGGCGTCTGGCCGCAGCGGTGATCGACGTCCTCACGGAGGCCGTGGCAGCCGGCGGGTCGACCTTGCGCGACGCTCAATACGTCGACCCTCTCGGTCGGGCTGGTTCGTTTCAGGACCGTCATCGTGTCTACGGCCGAACAGGGAAGGCGTGTGTCACGTGCGGTCGTGGTCGGATCAAATCGGCCCTCATCGGAGGTCGGACGAGCCACTGGTGCGGAGTGTGCCAACGCTGATCCCGAACCACCGATTCGGCAGTCGTCGGAGAGGTCCGTGAACTAGGGTCGGATCGCCGTGTTCCTGAAAACGCTCACCCTGAAGGGCTTCAAGTCCTTTGCCGACACCACTGTCATGGATCTCGAACCAGGGGTCACCGTGGTTGTCGGCCCCAACGGTTCGGGCAAGTCGAATGTGGTCGATGCCATCGCCTGGGTGCTCGGTGCGCAGGCTCCATCTGCGGTGCGTAGCCAGAAAATGGACGACGTCATCTTCGCTGGAACGGCCAAGAGGGCGGCTCTCGGGCGGGCCGAGGTGACCCTCACTCTCGACAACTCGCGTGGACTCCTTCCCCTCGAGTTCAACGAGGTCAGCGTGAGTCGAACTCTCTTTCGAACGGGTGAGAGCGAGTACGCAATCAACGGAGTCGCTTGCCGACTCCTCGACGTCCAAGAGCTCTTGTCCGATGCCGGAGTCGGCCGTCAGCAGCACGTGATCGTGAGCCAAGGCCAGATCGACGCAGTCCTCAATGCACGCCCCGAAGATCGTCGTTCGATCATCGAAGAAGCGGCAGGGGTGCTGAAGTTCCGTAAGCGCAAGGAAAAATCCGAGCGACGACTCGAAGCTACCGAGGCGAGCCTCTTGCGCGTCCAAGACCTTCTCCGCGAAGTCCGCCGTCAGTTGCGGCCTCTGGAGCGTCAAGCCGAAGCAGCCCGTCGACACGGCGACCTCGTGGCCGAGCTTTCGGCGTTGCAGATCTTCTTGGCCGGACGCGAGATCGCTGGTCATCGCAAACGGCTCGAAACTTTGGCCCTCGAGCGGACCACTGCCACCAAACGCGAAGCCGAGCTACGAACCAATCTGGCCGAGCTCGACACGAACGTTCTGTCGGCCGAGGCCGAACTCACGGCCCGTGGTGACAGCGGATTGAGCGACGAATTGGTGAGAGTCGAGCAGTTGCGAGAGCGGGCACGAGGAATTTCGATGCTCGTGACCGAGCGTCGTCGCTCCTACGAGCGAGACAGAGGACAACTCATGGACTCGGGGTTGATTGCGACCCTCGAAGCCGATGCAGCCGGATTGCGCACCGAACTCGACGACGTCGAAGCCGGTATCGCCCGGCTCGAACCAGAGGGTCTCGAGTTGGCCAACGACGAAGCGGCCTTCGAGGGCGAGCGGGCCGAAGCAGCGACATTGTTCGACGGCATCGCGTCCACGGCTTCGGCGGCGACGGCGGCCGCCGAAGTGCGCGGAGAACTTCGTACTCTCCGAGCGGCCCTCGAGTCGACCGAGGTCGAACATCGACGAGTGGTGACGCGGCGCGACGCCCTCGGCGAACGTGATGCGCGTCTCGCGTCCGAGGTCGAGAACCTTCGCCTCGAACTCACCCGAGCCCAGCAGGCCGAAGAGCCACTCGTCACCGAAGTGGCCGAGGCCGAAAGCACGCGGCTGGCTGCCGAGGCCGCCCACGAGGCGGCGGTGGTCGCGCGCACCGAAGCGGCATCGGCTCTCGCTCGTTGGCAGGCGCGAGTGGAGGCCTTGCAGCTCGCACTCGACAGTGCTCGCGCTCGCGCAGGGGCCGAAAAGTTGCGCGACGTCGCTGGCGTGGTCGGAACATTGCTCGATCTGGTCCGAATCGACGCCGGCTGGGAGAACGCTGTCGAGGCGGCACTCGGTGAGGCGCTGACGGCGGTGGTGGTGAGTGATGCCATGTCGGCTCGGCGCGCTTTGTCGCACTTGCGCGAGTCCGAAACGTCAGGCGCTGTTCTCGCGCTCGGGTCATTGGTTCCGACTCCGACGGCGATTTCGGGGGCTGATGCCGTTCGATCTCATGTCGTCGCCGATCGCGCTGACGTCTCGGCTCTGCTCGACTCGCTGTTGGCGCGAGCCCTGCGGGTGAACGACTGGCAAGGAGCTGTCGACGCCGTGATCGCCGATCCGTCGTTGGTGGCCGTCACCGCTGCTGGTGACCGATTCGCCGTCGGCGGTTGGCGAATCGGAGTGGCTGGTGGGGGAGCGACGGCGTCAGCGCTGGAGGAAGCCGAAGTCAAAGTCACGTCGGCGACCGACGATCTGTCGAGATGTGACGCCGACGAACGTTCGAGCAAGGCGGCGCTCGATCGGGCTCGGCAACTCGAAGCCGACGTTCAAAAGAGACTCGACGCCAACGATTCGACGTTCACGGCGTCCACCGAGGCTCTGGCTCGGGTCCAGGGTGAGCGGCGAGAGATCTCGGCCGAAACCGAGGGTTTGGACGTCGCCCGTCACGAACTCGACGAGAGGCTCACCGAACAACGTCAGCGCGTCGCCGAACTCGATCGGATTCTTCCATCTCTCGAACAAGACGAGGTGGCCGAGGTCGAAGCCGCTCGAGTTCGAGGGGAAGCACGAGCGTCGCTCGAAGCCAAGGCGGCTCTGCTCGCCGGTCGCCGTCGTGACCTGGCGGTCCGATCGGCGGGAATGCTCGAGCGCAAGCAATTTCTCGAATCACGGCTGGCCGAAACTGAGCGACGACTCGAAGCCGACGCGACGGCTCGGGCCGAGGTGGCCGGACGCCGAGAGCGGATCGAAAAGGTGATCGGTGTGACCGAGACGCTGGCGGCGATCATCGACACTCATCGCCACACCATCGAGTCCTGGTTGGCCGATCTTCATGAACGGCGCCGTCGTCAGAGCGACGAGGTGCGGGAGCTCGCCGCTCGACTCGATCAGATGCGACGCGACCGTCTGGCCGCTGAGCGCGAACTCGAGCAGGTCCGCGAAACGTCGCGACGAACCGAGATCGACGAAACCGAAGTACGCATGAGACTCGAAGCCACGGTCGAAACGCTCCGTCGCGATCTCGACGTCGAACCGTCGGTGGCCGAAGCGGCCGAACTGCCCGAACTCCCCGAGGGCGTGTCGGCGCCGGCTCGAGTCCGAGACCTCGAACGGGAACTGCGGCTCATGGGTCCGATCAATCCGCTGGCTCTCCAGGAGTTCACGGAGTTGCAGGAGCGACACACTTTCCTCGAAGCACAGCTCGACGACGTGCGCAATACTCGACGCGAACTCATGCGCGTGATCGCAGCGATCGACCAGGAGATCCAGCAGGTGTTCGCCGCAGCGTTCGCCGATGTGAGCGAGAACTTCACGACCTTGTTCGGCATGTTGTTCCCTGGCGGGGGCGGGCGATTGGTTCTCACCGCTCCTGACGATCTGCTGAACACCGGAATCGAAGTCGAGGCCAAGCCGGGTGGCAAGAACGTGAAGAAGCTGAGTCTTCTGTCGGGAGGTGAACGCACCCTCACGGCCATGGCCTTTTTGTTCGCGGTGTTTCGTAGTCGCCCGTCTCCGTTCTACGTGATGGACGAGGTCGAGGCCGCTCTCGATGATGTGAACTTGCACCGCTTCCTCGGACTCGTGAAAGAGTTCCGCCAGGATGCGCAGCTGATCATCGTCAGCCATCAGAAGCGCACGATGGAAGCTGGCGACTGCCTTCTTGGTGTGAGCATGCAGCCCGGCGGCTCGTCGAAGGTCGTCTCGGAGAGGCTCGAAGCCGGATCATGATCGCCATCGAAACTCAAGATCTTCTGCTGATCCTGATCGCCGTCGCGCTGGTGTTCGGTATCGGCGTGGTGTTGTTGAATCGCCGTGGGCGAGGTGGTTCTCCGGCGACGCCTCCAGTAGTCAGTCGTCCGATCGAGAAGGCTCCGGTTCCTGAATCCGGCCCAGCTGGCGAGCTGGTTCCCGAGCCCGCAGCAGAGCCCGAGTCGGCTCCAGTGCCCGAGCCCACCTTCGATCCCGTCGTCGAGATCGTCGAGACGGCCTCGTTCCGCTCTCGGATGGGCAAAGCCGCCGCTGTGTTGGCTGGAGCCTTCGGCGGCGTGCGCTCCCGCTCCGGAATCACCGACGAAACTTGGGACGATCTGGAAGAAGCTCTCCTGCGAGCCGACGTCGGAATCGGTGTCACCACGAGCCTTCTCGGTGGCTTGCGCGAACGAGTGGCCTCGAAGGAGATCACAGCTCCTGACGAACTTCTCGACGCACTTCGTGTCGAGATGGTGAACCGCCTACGCAATGCCGATCGCCGACTCCAACGT
>CBFHWN010000013.1:0-38163 GCA_965659595.1 uncultured Ilumatobacteraceae bacterium
AAAGCGGCCACTTCCAGGGACAACGCGAAGATCATGGCCCCTTTCGGGGAGATCAGCCCGGTGACCAACGGTCGAGTCTTCGTGCGCTCCATGAGTCGGTCGATGTCACGGTCGACCACCATGTTGATCGCATTGGCACCACCGGCGGCCAGCGTGCCGCCCAACAAGGTGACCAGAACCAGGCCCCACGAGGGCCAGCCCTTCTCGGCCACGACCATGGTCGGCACAGTGGTGATGAGAAGGAGTTCGATGATGCGCGGTTTGGTGAGGGCGATGTACCCGCCCACCACCGAACGAGGCGCTCGCCGAGGTCCGTGGGCCGACACCCCACCCGAGGTCAAGCGCGAAGGCACGAGAGGGCGGGAAGCTCCAGACATCGGTTCGATCGTACGGGGGTGCGAAACACCCCACCAACCACGACAATGGCAATGTGAAGATCGAGCGCGTGACTCCCGTCGCCACCGCTCCCGCAACGATCGAGCGACCCACCGTCGACGAGTCGACCGACATCGCACCCGACTCGCCGTGGGTGGTGTTGGTCTGGAACGACCCGATCAACCTCATGAGTTACGTCACCTTCGTCTTACAGAAGCTTTTCGGATACAGCCTGCAAAAGGCCACCGAGTTGATGCTCGACGTTCACTACAAGGGCAGGGCGGTCGTCAGTTCGGGAGCCCGCGAAAAGGCAGAAATGGACGTGTTTCGCCTGCACGAACACGGTCTGTGGGCAACGATGCAAAAAGACGGTGGACCCAACAACGGCGGGAGCGGTTCATGATCGGCCGGCGACGTCGAGCCGTCCGGCGCACGAGCGAGGGGTTCATCCTCGACCTCGATGCTGACGAGATTCACCTGCTCCGGCGGCTGGTGGGTGAGGTCCGTCAACTCGTGACCACCGGAGTTTCCGACGATCCCAAACTCGCCCGGCTCTTTCCTCCGGCCTACACCGATGACGACGGCAGTGAATCCGAGTACCGACGGCTGATGCACGACGAACTCGTCGCCAGTCGAGTCGCCGCCATCGACACCGTCGAAGGATCTCTTGCGGCCTCCGTCGACGGAAACGACCGGGTCAGATTCGATGCCGCCGGACTCGAAGCCCTCGCCACCAGCCTCAACTCGGTACGTCTGGTCCTTGGCACACTTCTCGGCATCACCGACGAGGACGAAGAGCCTGATCCGAACGTCCCTGAGGTGGCGCTCTACCACTTCTTGTCGTGGATGCTCGACGGTGTGGTGGAGGCGCTCATGACCAGCGGGTGACCGACCGAGATCCCCGGCCTTCACCGGGTGGTGCCGGTCGGGCCCGCCTGTAGAGTGGCGAGGCTCTCAGCAGGACAAGCACCTGGCCCCCATCGTCTAGTGGCCTAGGACACCACCCTTTCAAGGTGGCGGCACGGGTTCGAATCCCGTTGGGGGTGCCAAACAGTTCTGAAATGTCAGTTCTGGTCTCGTGGTGAAGTTGGAGTTCACGCCGGCCTGTCAAGCCGGAGGTCGCGGGTTCGAGTCCCGTCGGGACCGCCAGTCGTTCGGTTCGCCGAATGCACTCGGTCGAGTAGCTCAGTTGGCAGAGCACACGCCTGAAAAGCGTGGGGTCACCGGATCGACGCCGGTCTCGACCACCAGTTGATCCGACGTCACGACGAGTGCCGTCGTTGGCGAGCCTCTCGAAGCAAGAACTCCTGAGCCACCGTCGCAACGTGCAGCCCGTCCACGCTGAACACGTGTCCGATCGACAACCCTCGGCTGTTGGTGAGTGAATGACACGTGAAGTCGTGAAGATGCCATTCATCGGCGCGCATCGATCGGTGGAACCACACGGTGTGGTCGAGGCTCGCGCCGTAATAGTTGCCGTGCGGATCGGGATCATTGGCCCGAACCGGATGCGTTCGATCGACGGATTCGGACGGTAGATCATCGCTCAGATACGTGAACGCGCAACGATGCACGAGTTGATGAGCCGAATCGAACGGATCACCCAGAGCCTCGGTGATTCGGAACCATCCCATACTCCGTCCAGCGCCTTCGCGTCCGTCGTCGGGCATGAGCGACGGTTCGATGGCCCGACGATCGAACACTTCCGACCACGACGAGTTCTCGACGCTGTCGGGTGACGGAACTCCGGTGGGAAACCTAATCGTTTGCACGTCGGGGCTTTCCTCCGGGGCTTGAAACGATGCCTCCAGATTCAGGATCGCTCCGACCGTCTGGCGAGCGACGACGCGTCGCGTACAGAAACTCTTTCCGTCGCGAATGCGATCGACTTCGTAGCGAACGGGCTCGGACGGATCGCCACGACGAATGAAATAGGCGCGCATCGAGTGCGGTTCCATCGAGCCGTCGACCGACGAGGCCGCCGCTCGTAACGCCTGAGCGACGATGTGACCTCCGTACAGGCCACCCCAGGGATACTGCCGTCCGGCTCCGACATACGTATCGGGTCCGTGGAGTTCGAGGTCGAAGAGTTGGGCGATGGTCACGGCGACAGGATACGGGCGCGATTCGCGAGCGATCGGGATCAGTCGGCGTGAACGATGACGACTGGTCCGCGACTGCGATGCGCCACGGCTGTCGATGTCGATCCGAGGAGAACCGACGCCAAAAGACTGTGACTCTTCGACGCTACGACGACAATGTCTTGCGGTCCGGCCTCTTCGGTCAACACGTCGGCGGCCGAACCTTCGACCGCGTTCACTTTGATGTGAGTTCCGTGCGGACCCTCGAGGCGACTCTTCTCGCGTTCGACCAAATGCTTCGCATCGCGTAACAGAGCGAGTCGGAGATCTTCGACGCCCGGGCCCATCATCATTCCGGCCTCAGGAATCATCGCCTGATACGGGTAGTGCCACGCCGTCACCACTTCGAGAGGACGATGCAGACATGATGCAAGCGACAACGCCCACGCCGCCGCCTGTGTCGAACGCGACGATCCGTCGATGCCGACGACGACTTTGCCTTCGATCGAGCGGTTGCTGGTCCCAGGAACCAGCACCACCGGACACTTGGCGCGATGAGACACGGCATAACTCACCGAACCCATGATGAGTCCTTGGGCGGCCCCGACACCGCGGGTGCCGAGAACAATGGCCGCCGAATCCTCGGCGGCGCGCAACAATGCAGCTGCCGGAGCGCCTTGATCGATGAAAGTCTCGCTCGCCAGATCAGGAAACTCGCTCTTCACACGCAGAGTGAGTTCACTCATCATCGCCTTGTGACGCAGATCGATCTCGTTCACTTCCTGCGAACTGAGAGCCGGAAGCGCGTACCCGGCACTCATTCCGATTCCGATCATGGCGGGTAGCGAATAACTGGTGAGCAATCGAAGCGAACGACCGGACGCCACCGCAAGTTCAGCGGCCCAGAAGACCGCTGTCTCGGCGTTCGTCGATCCGTCGTACCCGGCGAGGATGGGTCGGGTGTCGCCGTCACCGGCGCGGAGATTGCGAATCGCTGTGCTCATGCGACCATCGTGGCGAATCCTCGATCGACTTCCGAGGAACATCCGTCGTCACATCGACAAGACGTCAGTCCTTCGCTGGCGGTCCGATCAGGATCCGAATGGAAAGCCGAGGTCGGGAGCGGTGAGCATCGGTGCGTACGCGATTCCTCGTTCGGTCGCCATCGCTGCACAGGTGCCACCCCGATCGACGATCACCGTGATCAAGACCACCGATGCGCCGAAAGCCTCGACGACGTCGACAGCCTCCATGAGACTCGTCCCTCGTGTGACGGTGTCCTCAGTGACGACGACGCGATCTCCCGGCTGCAGTGAACCGGCGAGACGGCCGGTCACTCCGTGATCCTTGGCCTCTTTTCGAACGCTGAAACTCCGTAACGATCGACCGCGTGTGGCACCGACGGCCGCGACACCGAAGGCCACCGGATCGGCACCCATCGTGAGACCACCGATCGCCGTCGCTTCGGTAGGGATCAATGACAGGGCGACGTCGGCGACCAGCACGATTCCCTCGGGTCGGCACGCCGTCTGCTTGGTGTCGAGGAACCACGAACTCTTCGCTCCCGACTTCAATGTGAAGTCGCCGACCTTCAACGAATACTCGAGGACATGTGCACGCAGCGCGTCACGAGCCGGATCGAGCGACGGTAATTCGGGTGACGACACGAGGCTCAGTCCTCCAACTGTTCGAAAATGCGATCGATGTGCGCGAGTGAACGACGGAGATCGAAGGCGTCGTCGAGAACGTTCGCTGGAATCGCCGAGGTTCGTACGTCGGACTCGAGCGACGAGCGGAAGTCGACGCCATGAGCCCATGATGCCGCTGCTGCGTCCTGGACGATTCGATACGCATCGTCACGCGAGAGTCCAGCTTTTACGAGCGCCAAGAGCACCGGCTGGCTGAAAACCAGACCGTGCGTCGACTGAAGGTTCACGCGCATGCGCTCCGGGAAGATCTGCTGCCCTTCCAAAAGACGACGCAGTCGGTGGAGAACGTAATGCGCCAACAACGACGAGTCGGGCAGGATCACACGCTCGACCGAACTGTGCGAGATGTCGCGCTCGTGCCAGAGAGCGACGTCTTGCAGCGCGGCCTGAAGATTTCCTCTCAGCACACGAGACAGGCCCGTGATGGTCTCGGCCGAGATCGGGTTCCGTTTGTGGGGCATGGCCGACGAACCCTTCTGGCCGGACTTGAAACCCTCTTCGACCTCGCGCACCTCGGTTCGCTGCAGATGACGAAGTTCGGTGGCGATCATTTCGCAGGTCGCGCCCACCGACGCACAGGCCCATACGTACTCGGCGTGTCGATCACGAGCGATCACCTGGGTGGCTGGCACGGGAACGAGTCCGAGCGCCTCTCCGACCAGACGCTCGACGGCCGGATCGATGTTCGAGTACGTACCCACGGCACCTGAGAGCTTGCAGACGGCGACCGCCCGACGCGCCGACTCGAGACGCTCGATGTCGCGACCCACTTGCAACGCCCAGAGCGCGACCTTGGCACCGAAAGTGGTGGGTTCGGCATGGACCCCGTGGGTGCGTCCGATCATCACGGTGTCACGATGATGTTTGGCCATGGCGACCAGAACGTGTCGGAGCTGCCTTGCACCGTCGATCAAGAGATCGGCGGCATCACGCAAAGCCCAACACCACGCCGTGTCGACCACGTCACTCGACGTGAGTCCATAATGGATCCACGAACCGGACGGTGCACCGATCGACTCCTGCAGCACGTCGACGAACGCCGCGACATCGTGATCGGTCACACGCTCGCGTTCGAGGACACGCTCGATGAACGTCGCGTCGATAACGGGCTTCGCTGAACGACAGGTCGCGGCATCGGCCGCTGGGACAACACCGAGCGTCGATTGCGCCTCGGTGGCGAGCAACTCGATCTCGAGCCAACGCCCGAACCGCGTCTCGTCGACGAAGACGCTCTCCATCTCGGGAAGTGAGTATCGCGGGATCACGGCGCCACCAGTCCTGAATCCCATTCGACCACTGCATCGCGTTCGGCTCCGACACCGATGATCCGAACCGGAACTCCGACCTCCCGTTCGACGATGGCAACGAAGCGACGGGCGGCCGACGGGAGGTCGTCGGAACGACGACATTCGGCGAGGCTCGTACGCCACCCCTCGATGGTTTCGTAGACCGGTTCGACACGGTTGAGTAGATCGATGCGATCGGGGTATCCCCGATACACCTCGCCGTCGATGCGATAACCGGTGCCGATCTTCACCTCGTCGAAGGTGTCGAGAACGTCGAGTTTGGTGAGTGCGAGTTCGGTCAGGGAGTTCACCCGCACCGCATGTCGGAGCATGACGCAGTCGATCCAGCCCGGACGCCGACGCCGTCCGGTGACGGTCCCGAATTCTTGACCGATGTCGACGAGTCGATCACCGAGTTCGCCGTGCAACTCGGTCGGGAACGGGCCAGCGCCCACGCGCGTGGTGTACGCCTTCGTGATTCCGACGATGCGATCGAGCAGACGCGGTCCGAGACCCGAACCCGCACTCGCGCCACCGGCCGTCGGATTCGACGACGTGACATAGGGATACGTCCCGTGATCGAGATCGAGAAACGTCGCCTGTGCACCTTCCAGCAATACGTGCTCACCGGCCGCGACCAAGTCGTGCAAGAAATCGACCGTGTTTGCGACGTAGGGCGCGAGGCGGCGACCAAGGACGGTGTATCGATCGACCACGTCGTCGACGTCGACCGTCGCTGCACCCGCAGCCGACAGGGTGTGATTGTGGGCGATGGCCTGCCGCTTCACCGATTCGGAGAAGGCGACCGGGTCCAGAACTTCGCCGGCCCGAATGCCGCTGCGATTGGCCTTGTCCGCGTACGCAGGACCAATTCCTTTCAGAGTGGTACCGATACGACCGTCACCTCGCTGGTCTTCAGCCAGCGCATCGAGAGCCTGGTGCCACGGGAAGATGAGATGCGACTGACTCGACACCTTGAGACGTGAACACGAGACACCACGAGCCTCGAGTCGATCGATTTCGTCGAAGAGTGTCACCGGATCGACGACGACCCCGTTGCCGATGACCGGCGTGACGGCCGGATACAGCACTCCGGAAGGAATGAGCTGCAAGGCGTACTTCTCACTGCCGACGACGACGGTGTGCCCGGCGTTGTGGCCCCCTTGATAGCGGGCGACCACCGAGTGATCTCGTGCCAGGAGGTCGATGACCTTGGCTTTGCCCTCGTCACCCCATTGGGCTCCGACGACGACGGTGACCGGCATATGACGCTCCTATCCGAGGGGAACGTGAGGTGATGCTACCTGCATCACCTCCGGGTCACGAGAGCAGAACGATGTTCCCGTCCTGGACATCGACCTTGATCGCTCCGTCTTCGCTCACCTTGCCCTCGAGAATGAGGAGCGACGCGTTGTCGCCGATGAGCCGCTGAATCGCCCGCTTCAGAGGTCGGGCACCGAAAGCCGGGTCGTAACCCTCGGCCGACAATTGACGTAGTGCTTCGGGAGTCACCTCGAGTGCGATCCTTCGTGCCGCCAATCGCTCTTTCAGCTTGGCGACCTGGATTTCGACGATTCGAGTGAGATCATCCTCCGTGAGGGGTACGAAACGGATGATCTCGTCGATGCGATTCACGAATTCGGGTTTGAAAAACTCGATCGGCTCACCACGAAGATTCGACGTCATCACGATCACCGTGTTGGTGAAGTCGACCGTACGCCCCTGCCCGTCGGTCAGTCGACCGTCGTCGAGGACCTGAAGCAGGACATTGAACACGTCAGGATGCGCCTTCTCGATCTCGTCGAGCAGAACCACGCTGTACGGACGTCGACGCACCGCTTCGGTGAGCTGACCGCCTTCGTCGTAGCCCACATAGCCCGGAGGTGCCCCGACGAGACGCGACACCGAGTGCTTCTCCATGTACTCGCCCATGTCGATACGAACCATCGCTCGTTCGTCGTCGAACAGGAACTCGGCCACGGCACGGGCCAACTCGGTCTTGCCCACACCGGTGGGGCCGAGGAAGAGGAACGAGCCGATCGGGCGGCTCGGGTCGGACAGGCCAGCCCGGCTCCGACGAATGGCATTCGACACCGCAACGACGGCGTCGTGCTGACCGACGACTCGCTGATGCAGGAGATCTTCCAGATGTACGAGTTTCGACATCTCTCCTTCCATGAGGCGAGTGACCGGAACACCGGTCCACTTGCTCACGACCTCTGCGATGTCTTCGGCATCGACCTCCTCTTTCAGCATGCGATTGCCCGCCTGCAGTTCGTCGAGATGTGCCGTGACCTCTCCGATACGACGTTCAAGATCGGGAATTCGCCCATACTGGATCTCGGCGACCTTGTTGAGATCGGTCTCACGTTCGACCGTGAGACGCATCTGCTCGAGTTCCTCTTTCAGGTTCCGGATGGCTGCGATGGCCTCTTTCTCCTTCTCCCAGTGATCGCGCATGTCGGCCGAATCGTTGCGAAGAAGGATCAGCTCGCCCTCCAACGCGACGAGGCGCTCCTTCGATGCCGTGTCGGTCTCCTTCTCGAGCGCAACTTTCTCGATCTCGAGTTGCAGGATGCGACGTTCGACCACGTCGATCTCAGTCGGTAGCGAGTCGATCTCGATTCGCAACTTCGATGCGGCTTCGTCGACCAGGTCGATGGCCTTGTCGGGCAGGAACCGGTTGGTCAAGTAGCGATTCGACAACACGGCGGCACTTACCAAAGCGGAGTCCTGGATGCGGACACCATGATGAACCTCGTAGCGCTCCTTCAGGCCGCGCAAGATGGCAATCGTGTCCTCGACACTCGGCTCGCCCACGTATACCTGTTGGAAACGTCGTTCGAGTGCCGGGTCCTTCTCGACGTACTTGCGGTACTCGTCGAGAGTGGTCGCACCGATCATGCGCAACTCGCCGCGGGCGAGCATCGGTTTGATCATGTTGCCGGCATCCATTGCGCCCTCGGCCCCGCCGGCGCCGACGATCGTGTGCAATTCGTCGACGAAGGTGATGACCTCGCCAGCCGAATCGATGATTTCCTTCAACACGGCCTTCAAACGCTCCTCGAATTCGCCGCGATATTTCGCGCCGGCGAGAAGGCTGGCGATGTCGAGAGAGATGAGTCGTTTGTTCTTCAGACCTTCGGGAACGTCGCCGTCAGCTATACGTCGAGCCAAACCTTCGACGATGGCCGTCTTTCCGACTCCGGGTTCGCCGATGAGAACGGGGTTGTTCTTCGTCCGTCTACTGAGGACCTGGATCACACGACGGATCTCGTCGTCACGTCCGATGACCGGGTCGATCTTTCCGTCGCGTGCCCGTTTGGTCAGATCTTGGCCGTACTTCTCGAGAGCCTGGAATTGATCTTCCGGGTTCTGACTGGTCACCCGATGACTGCCGCGAACATCGCGTAATGCGTGCAGCAGATCTTCACTCGGAACGTCGAGACGCGAGTTCATGGCGAGAAGTAGGTGTTCGACCGACAAGAACTCGTCCTTGAAGTCCTTTCGGTACTTCTCTGCGTTCTCGAAGACGTTGTTCAATTCGCGGTTCATCCGCGGTTCGTCACCGCCGTACGCCTTCGGAAGTTTCGACACAGCTTCGTCGGCTTTGTTCCGAATCATGAGGGGCGCGATGCCGAGCTTGGCCAACACGGCCGGCACGACCGTGTCGTCCTGACGCACGATTGCCGCCATGACGTGATCGGGCGTGAGTTCGGGGTTCGACAGCGCCTTCGCCTGATCGACCGCAGCCGCCACTGCCTCCTGGGTCTTGTGGGTCCACTTGTTGGGATTGATGCTCATGATGGAGCCTCCTTCTGGCGCGCCGCGTCGGGCACGCCGCTCGATCCCCCGAGAACCTGTGAATGCGAGATCGAGGTCAGCCAATGACGGGCGGACTCCGACAGTTCGACGACCCGCTTGTAGTCGGCGACGTCGTCAGGAAGAGCTGCGAGTGCATCGGCGAGACGCCGAGCCTCTTCGGGTCGCGTCACCAAGTGCGACAACGGCCTGATGTACGTGCGAATGGTGAAGAGCACGGCACCGGTGATTGGAAACTTTCGCAGAGTTTCACGTTCGACCCGAAGAAACAGTCGGTCGCCGGTGGTCGGATCACCGACACTCGGAATTTTCGGTGGTTGCACCGCGGTTCCGTCGACGGCCTGATACGGATCGTCCGTGTCGAGGACCCCCCACCCGAGACGCCAGAACGATTTGTCGGCCGAAAGGCGAGCGAAGAAGTCGTCGATGGGTCCGCCGAGCTGGTCGTTGAGACGAGCCACCGGCGCGTGGACCTCGGACATCGTTGCGCCCAGTTTCGAAGCCAGGTCCCAACGATTCGGGAAACAGACGGAACCACCACCGAATTCGAGACGACCATTTCTTTCGACCAGGAGGGCCAGATCCTCCTGAACGAGACGACCGGCGATCGAGAGTGGATGCTCGCCCCATCGTCCGGCTTCGTCGGGCGTGATGGCGAACTTCTCGTGGCGACGGAGATTCGTCACGGTGCATTCGTCGCGCACGAACCAACTGGGAAAGTGTTCGACGAGATGGTCGACCAGGGTCGTCAGAACTTCGACACTCTCGGGCTCGACACCGGGAACCACTGCGAACACCGTCGACGGGTGACTTCGTAGGACACGATTCTTGGCGTCGATCTCGTGGTCGTAATCATCACCGATCTGTATCCAGTCGGCGAGCTCCAGAGGACGGAGCGCGAGTCTCCAGCGGAACGCGCCGGCGACGTACGGCTGATAATCGGGGGATGAACGGTGAACGTCGACACTCACGAGTCACCACGTCTCTTCAACACGGGGGGCACCTGCCCGAAAACCGTCACGGCTTGACGGAGCGGCACGAGACCACCGGACGCCGAACGTGGTTCGACGGCCGAGATGGCCTGTGCGGCCAGCAGCCGCAAGCGATCGACTTCGTCTCGCAATCGTCGGACTTCATTTTCGAGGGCCATCACGCGCCGAATACCTTCGACGTTCATTCCTTCGGCAGTCAGTTCGGCGATGCGCCGTAAGCGCGCGATATCGGCCTCGCTGTAGCGCCGATCACCCCCGCGGGTTCGCGCCGGCTGGAGGAGTCCGCGTCGTTCGTAGATGCGCAACGTCTGGGGATGCATACCGGCCAGTTCGGCGGCTACCGAGATCACGTGGACGGCTCGTTCGTTGTCGGACACGGTCGGTCACCTACCGTCCCGATAGAGGTGTCGGCGGACGTCAGTCGACGCGGCCGCCGACAACTTCTCGACGATCTCCCGCTCCTCCGGCGACGGATCGGTGGGCACTACCACGTCGACGGTCACGATGAGGTCGCCGGTTCGACGAGCGGTCTCGATCCCGCGGCCTTTCACGCGATAGCGGGCACCGCTCTGCGTCCCCGGCTTCACTCGAACCGTGACGGAGCCTCCGGTGAGAAGCGGAACGTCGACGTCGGCTCCGAGAACTGCTTCGGGGAAGGTGATCGGCACCTTCACCGTCAGGTTCTGACCGTCACGCCCGAAGACATCGTGCGAACCGACGTGACACACGATGAACAGATCACCCGCCGGACCGCCGTTACGGCCCGGCGCACCTTTACCGGGCAGTCGGATGCGCTGTCCGTCAGCAACTCCGGCCGGAACACGCACCTTGACTTCACGTGCGCGCTTTTCGACGCCGCTACCGCGACACACACCGCACGGATCCTTCACCGTGTTTCCTCGACCTCCACACGACGGACACGGTGACGAGAACGAGAAGAAACCTTGATTATCGTCCACCTGACCGCGCCCACCACACTGTGCGCAGGTCTCGACTTTCGAACCCGGTCGGGCACCGGATCCTCCGCACGTCTGACAACGATCGTCACTCGTGAGATGAACCGTGGTGGTGACACCGAGGGCGGCATCGGAGAAGTCGAGCATCAACTGAGATTCGAGGTCGGCGCCACGCCGTGGTCCGACTCCGGAACTCGCACCGCCGCGATTCCGGCCGCCGGAGAACATGCGGAAGAGGTCTTCGAACGATCCGGCATCGCCTCCGACGGTGAACCGCATGTTCCCCATGCCACCCATCGGGCCCATGCGACGGACCTCGTCGTATTCGCGCCGTTTCTCCTCGTCGGACAACACGTCGTAGGCCGCCGAGATCTCCTTGAAACGTTCTTCGGCGACGGCGTCGCCCGGCTTGGCGTCGGGATGGTTCTCGCGCGCCAACTTGCGGTAGGCCTTGGTGATGTCCTTGGCCGACGCGTCGGAGGAGACGCCGAGGACGGCGTAATAGTCCTTTTCGTACCACTCACGTTGTGCCGTCACGGTTCACCCTCCTTCCACGGCAGCGACGTCGATCGTTTCGAAAAGTCGTGGTTCAGCCCCGTACCTTGACGAGGGCCGGACGCAGAACCTTTCCCTTCCAGACGTAACCCGAGCGCATCACGTCGACGACCACGGCATTGCCGTCGCCGTCACCTTCGCCGTCTTCACGCATCACGGCCTCGGCAAGGTTCGGGTCGAACGTCGATCCGGCGATGTTCATTCCTTCGAGTCCGACTTTCTTCAACTCTCCGAGGAGGAGGTTGAAGAGCGGCTCGATCTCGGCGGGATGAGTCACGAAAGCGGCCTCGCACGCGTCGAGGACCGGTAGCAGAGCTTCCGCCAGTCGACCGGTGGCCCGCTCGACTTCGTCGGTGGTCTGAGCGGCGACGCGCTTGCGGTAGTTCTCGAAGTCGGCCTGCAAACGCTGCGCTATGTCGCGGAACGAATTGCGCTCGGCCAGCAACGTCTCGATGTCGTGCTCGACGACTTCGGCGGCTTCGGCCGCTTCGTTCGTCGGGTCGACCTCGTGCGACTCAGGCAAGCTCTCGTCACTCTCGACCATGTCGGCATCCATCGGTCAGCTCACTTGTCAGCGTCGACGATTTCGGCGTCGACGATCTCGTCGTCGTTCGCGGAACCAGCACCCGAGGCCGATGTACCCGCAGCGTTGTCGTCGCGAGCCGCGGACTCGTAGAGCTTCTGACTGAAGGCCTGACTGGCCGACATCAGCGCCTCGGTCGCCGCCTTGATGCTGGCGGTGTCGTTGCCCTCGAGCGTCTTCTTCAGATCGGCGAGCGGTGACTCGACAGCAGCCTTCTCGTCGGACGAGACCTTGTCTCCCTGCTCTCGCAGGATCTTTTCGGTCTGGTACACGAGCGAGTCGGCGTTGTTGCGAACTTCGGCTTCCTCGCGTCGCTGGCGGTCGTCCTCGGCATGAGCCTCGGCGTCCTTCACCATGCGATCGATGTCGTCCTTCGACAACGTTGACTGACCGCTGATCGTCATCGACTGCTCCTTCGACGTGGCACGATCCTTGGCGCTCACGTGCACGATGCCGTTGGCATCGATGTCGAAGGTGACTTCGATCTGCGGAACACCACGTGGTGCCGGCGGAAGATCGACGAGCTGGAACTTGCCGAGCGTCTTGTTGTACATCGCCATCTCCCGCTCACCTTGGAGCACGTGGATCTCGACTGATGGCTGCATGTCTTCGGCAGTGGTGAACACTTCGGTGCGCTTGGTCGGAATGGTGGTGTTGCGCTCGATCAGCTTGGTCATCACACCACCCTTGGTCTCGATACCGAGCGAGAGCGGAGTGACGTCGAGGAGCAACACGTCCTTCACGTCGCCCTTCAGCACACCGGCCTGGATCGCCGCGCCGACCGCCACGACTTCGTCGGGATTGACGGTCTTGTTGGGCTCCTTGCCGGTGAGCGACACGACCAGGTCTTGGACGGCCGGCATACGGGTGGAACCGCCCACCATGATCACGTGGTTGATCTGACCCTTGGTGAGTCCGGCGTCCTTGATCGCCTGCTCGAAGGGGATGCGACAACGCTCGATGAGGTCGGCGGTCATCTCCTGGAACTTGGAACGTGACAGCGACTCGTCGAGGTGGAGCGGACCGTCGGGTGTGGCGGTGATGAACGGCAGGTTGATCTGCGTCTGCTGCACCTGACTGAGTTCGATCTTGGCCTTTTCGGCCGCTTCCTTGAGACGCTGCATGGCCATGCGATCGACCGAGAGATCGACACCGTGGGCCGATTTGAATTGCGCGACGAGCCAGTCGATGACTCGCTGGTCCCAGTCGTCACCGCCGAGACTTGTGTCGCCGTGCGTGCTCTTGACTTCGAAGACGCCGTCACCGATTTCGAGGACCGACACGTCGAAGGTTCCTCCGCCGAGGTCGAACACGAGAACCGTCTCGTCCTCACTGCCTTTTTCGAGTCCGTAGGCGAGGGCGGCTGCCGTAGGTTCGTTGATGATGCGGAGCACTTCGAGTCCGGCGATCTGGCCGGCTTCTTTGGTGGCGGTTCGCTGTGCGTCGTCGAAGTACGCCGGAACGGTGATGACCGCCTGGGTGACGGTGTCACCGAGATAGGCCTCGGCATCTCGCTTCAACTTCATGAGTGTGCGGGCGCTGATCTCCTGGGGTGTGTACTTCTTGCCGTCGATGTCGTCGCTCGTCCAGTTGGTGCCGATGTGGCGCTTCACCGAACGGAAGGTGCGATCGGGGTTGGTGATGGCCTGACGCTTGGCGACCTCGCCCACCAGTACTTCGCCGGACTTCGAGAAGGCCACCACCGACGGGGTGGTACGAGCACCCTCGGAGTTGGGAACGACCACGGGATCGCCGGCCTCCAGGACCGAGACGACCGAGTTGGTGGTTCCAAGATCGATACCGACTGCCTTGGCCATGGTGGCTACCTCTTTCGTGTGTGCCGGGAGTGGAACCGCCCGGGGGGGGAGACTGGTCCGACGCAGGTTCCTCGGGGGGAGTCGAAACCTGCGTCGGCCTGTGTCAAGTTAGCCCTCACTTCGCCACACCGCAACCTCGATCCCCCACAACTTGAGTCGAAGTGACTCATGTCAGTGGTCTTTGGGTGAAGATTCTTCACCGCCGGGGTCAAAATCCCGCATCGAAAATGCATCGGACCAGAAATGCATCGGATCAGCGATGCGTCAGAATGGCCGAATGAGCGAACACGATCTGGTCATTCGCAATGCCTGGGTGGTCGACGGAACCGGAGCAACGGGGCAACGAGCCGATGTTGCGGTTCGAGGCGACCGCATCACCGAGGTGGCCTCCCGGGTCGACGGGTCGGGGACTCGGGAGATCGACGCCGACGGGTTGACGTTGACCCCGGGTTTCGTCGACATCCACACGCACTTCGACGGCCAGGCCACCTGGGATCCGTTACTCGCCCCGTCGTCGATCCACGGTGTGACATCCATCGTCATGGGCAACTGCGGTGTCGGCTTCGCACCTGCCCTCCCGACCCAGGAGCAGCACGACTACCTCATCAACATGTTGGAAGGTGTCGAAGACATCCCGGGCACCGCCCTGACCGAAGGACTCACCTGGGACTGGGAGACGTTTCCGCAATACCTCGATGCTCTCGACCGTCGTCAGTTCGCCATCGACGTGGCCACCCAGGTGGCGCACGCTCCGCTCCGCGCCTATGTGATGGGTGAACGCGGCGCCGATCCGAACGAAGCTCCCACCGCAACCGAACTCACAGCCATGGCCGATGCCGTGCGCGACGGCGTGCTCGCCGGTGCCCTCGGCTTCACCACGAGCCGCACCTACGTTCACCGCACCAAGGACGGGGCACCACTCGGCACACGTTTCTCGTCGGCCGACGAATTGCTCGCACTCGTTCAGGCCATGGGAGACACTGGCCGCGGTGTCGTCCAGTTGATCTCGGATGCTTACCTGTCACCTGATTCGGAGTTCGCCACCACCGAAATGGCCCTCATGGCCGCCCTTGCGTCGTCGACCGGCCGTCCCCTCAGCATGACGGTTCAGCAACCCGAGGAACTCCCCGATCGCTGGCGCGAGATGGGTGCGTGGGTCGACACCGAAGTAGGTCGAGGTGCGCCGCTGAAGACGCAGGTGGCCGTCCGGCCCATCGGCATCCTGCAGGGACTCACCGCCACCGCTCATCCCCTCATGATCTGCCCAAGTTTCCAGGAGATCATGTTCCGTCCGCTCCCCGAGATCGTGCGCGCGCTACAAGAGCCCGAACGACGAGCTCGGTTGGTCACCGAACACGCCGAAGCCGTCACGAATCTCGACGGGCTCGCTCTCGACATCTTCGGCAGCTTCCACAAGATCTTCCCGATGGAAAATCCGGTGAACTACGAGCCGGCGTCGTCGGATTCGATCGCCGCTCGCGCTGCTGCAGTCGGACGCCCCATCGTCGAATTCCTCGTCGACCTGCTGTGCGAAGACGACGGCAACAAACTGCTCTACAAGCCGCTCTTCAACTTCTCCCACGGAAATCTCGACGACGTCCGCGAGATGCTCTTGCGCAAAAATGCGGTTCTCGGTCTCTCCGACGCCGGTGCACACTGCGGGGCGATCTGCGACGGGAGTATGTCGACTACTGCTCTCGCTCTTTGGACCCGCGACCGACATGAGTCGGGCCGGCTACCCGTCGAGCTGATGGTGCACCATCTCACCCAGCGCACGGCCAGCCACGTCGGCTGGCTCGATCGTGGTGTCGTGGCACCCGGCTACCTCGCCGATCTGAACGTAATCGACATGGCGGCACTCTCGGCACCTCCCCCGCGCATCGTGCACGACCTACCGGCCGGCGGGCGCCGTCTCATGCAGAGCGCGACCGGCTACGAGCACACCATCAAAAGAGGTGTGGTCACGTTCTCGGGCGGACGGCACACAGGTGATCTGCCGGGCCGTCTCGTTCGCGGTGCCCAACCCGCCCCTTGCTGATACCGCAGTCAGGTGGGCTCGGCCGACCAAAGAGACGAGGTGCCCGCACGCACTTGGCGCGCGTACACGCCGTCGGCCGCCAGCAACTCGTCATGGGACCCCGTCTCGACGATTCGTCCGTCGTCGATCACCAGGATGCGATCGGCGTCACGAATGGTCGACAGTCGATGGGCGATGACGACAGCCGTACGTCCGCGTAACGCTTCGTCAAGAGCGGCCTGCACCAAGGCCTCGTTCTCGTTGTCGAGGTGACTCGTCGCCTCATCGAGAATCATCACGGCTGGATCCTTCAGCAAAAGTCGCGCGATGGCGAGTCGCTGCTTCTCCCCTCCTGACAATCGATATCCGCGCTCGCCGACCACGGTCCGCAGTCCGTCGGGGAGGGCATCGATCGTGTCGAGAATGCGCGCCCTCTCGCACGCCAGTCGCAACTCGTCGCTGGTCGCACCAGGACGGGCGTAGAGCAGATTCGATTCGATGCTCTCGTGGAAGAGATGCGGGTCCTGCGACACGACTCCGATCGAACGTCTCAACGAATCGCCATGCAGGTCACGTACGTCGTGTCCGTCGATCCGCACTGTTCCCGATGTGGCGTCGTAGAGGCGAGGGATCAACGAGACGAGAGTCGACTTGCCGGCTCCCGATGCGCCGATGACAGCCACCGTCTCGCCTGGTTCGATCACAAGATCGACATCGTGCAGAACATCGACATCGGGATCGCCGGTCGCCGCACCCGGCGCCTCGAGCGATGCCACCGAAACCTCGGCTGCCTTCGGATAACGGAACCTCACGTGGTCGAACTCGATGCGTCCACGGGCATCGACGAGGTCGACTGCACCCGGTCGATCTTCGATCGCAACCGGTGCATCGAGGACTTCGAAGACTCGGTCGAAACTCACGAACGATGTCAGCAGATCGACGCGAGCATTGGTGAGTCCGGTGAGCGGCTGGTACACCCGTGCGACGAGTGTGGCGAGGGCGACCAGAGTTCCCGAGGTGATGTCACCCGACACCACCAATTGGGCTCCAATCCCGTACACCGCCACGGCCCCGAGGGCACCGACGAGTCCGAGGGCGACGAAGAACACGCGTCCGTACATCGCCGAGCGAATTCCGGTGTCTCGCACACCTACGGCCTTGCTGGAGAAACCACCGACCTCGTCGTCATGACGTCCGAACAACTTCACGAGCAGAGCACCGGCCACATTGAAACGTTCCGACATCTGAGTGTTCATCTCGGCGTTCAATCCCATTTGCTCGCGAGCAATTTCTTGAAGCTTGCGTCCCACGCGTTTGGCCGGGACGATGAAAATCGGGAGAACGACGAGAGACAACACGGTGAGTCGCCACTCGAGGGCAATCATCGCTGCCAACGTGGTCACGAGCACCACGACATTGCTGACCGCGCTGCCGAGCGTCGACGTGACCGCCGACTGCGCACCGATCACGTCGTTGTTGAGGCGGCTGATCAACGAACCGGTCTGAGTACGAGTGAAGAACGCGACCGGCATCCGCTGAACCTTGTCGAACAGAGCAACACGCATGTCGTAGATCAGACCTTCACCGATACGCGCCGAGTACCAACGTTGGACGATGGCCAAGAAGGCGTCGAGCAAGGCGGCGATCACTGCGATCAGTGCCAGCCACCAGATCAGCGACCGGTCACCGTCGGGAATCGCATCATCGATGATGGCGCGAAAGACGAACGGTGGAACGAGCGCGATGAGCGCGGCCAGAAGAATGGTGGTGAGGAATCCGGCGATGCTCGACCGGTACGGACCAGCGAAGATCCAGACACGTCGAAGGGATCGGCCACCGAAGCGTTGTCCTTCGACGGCCGAGCGATCTCGGGGAATGAGTGCATGGGGGTTCGTGTGCACCCGGTCGAGGTTACTTTCACCTACTCTGCGTTTCGATGAGGGTGCGGATCGCGATCGTCGCCGTGATCTCGGTAGTCACCGTCGCATGTTCAGGCGACGAACCTTTCTCGACCGATTCGTCCACCCCATCGTCGACCCCACCTTCGAACATGACCTCGATTCCCCAAGAGGCGTTGAAATGGGGACCGTGTTCGGGTGGTTGGTCCGACTGCGCCGTGATCGAAGTGCCCCTCGACTACGACGACCCCGAACTCGGAACCTTCGAGCTTCTGATCGCTCGCCATCGCGCCCGCAATCCAAGTGAGCGGATCGGCGTTCTGTTCACGAACGCCGGTGGACCGGGTGCCGAATCCGTCTGGCTGGCCATGGATGCGCAGTGGTACTCCTCCGACTCCGTCCTGGATCGGTTCGACATCATCGGCTGGGATCCTCGAGGAACGTCGGGATCTCGACCGAAATTCGACTGCACCGACGACATCGACGCATACTTCTCTCTCGACCCGACTCCCGACGGTCCCTCGGCACGCGCAGCACTCGTCGCTGCCGCGAAGAACTTCGTCGACTCGTGCGTCGTCAACGCCGGCGACCTGCTCCCACACGTCGGCACCGTCGATGCCGCTCGCGACATCGATTTCGTCCGCCGACTTCTGAACGAAGAGACCGCGAGCTACCTCGGTTATTCGTACGGCAGCGAACTCGGAGCCACCTGGGTGACGATGTTCCCCGACACCGTGCGAGCCGCGGTCTTCGACGCCGCCGCGGATCCGACTCTCGACGTCGTCGAATGGCTTTCCTTCCAATCCACCGGCTTCGAGAACTCACTCGATGCATTCCTCGACGAGTGCGACCGGAGCGGGTGCGAGTTCGTGACGGATGGCGGTGACGCGCGATCGCGCTTCGACGAACTCATGGCCGATCTCGCCACTGAGCCGCTCGTCGTGGCCGACGAGCGACCCCTGGTCGGGGAAGGTGTCGCGCAGATCGCCGTCTTCACCGCTCTGTACGAGCAAAGTTCTTGGGTGCCCCTGGATCGAGCTCTGGCCGAGGCCGGCCGTGGATTCGGTGATCGCTTACTCTCCCTCTACGACAGCTACTTCGGGGGCTGGCGCAATGGTCATCCCGACGACTCGATCGACTCGTACGTGGCCATCACCTGTCTCGATCGACGAGCGCCGTTCACGGTCGACGACGCCTTCGCTGCCATGGACGACCTCGCACTCGCATCACCCCGGCTCGGCGCGAGCGTTCTGTACGAACTCCTCCTGTGCGCACAGTGGCCCGTCGAACCGACGCCTCCTCCGGACGTCGAATGGATGGGAGACACTCCCCTGCTGGTGATCGGCAGCACCGGCGATCCGGCCACTCCGCTCGACGGCACACGACGGATGCGAGACGTACTCGGAAACGCTCGGCTGGTGGTGGTCGACTCGTTCAACCACACGAGTTACGGCACCGATGACTGCGCAACACGTGTCGTGGACGACTATCTCATCGATCCCGGTGGCCGAGTCGTCGACGTCGACTGCTGAGTCATCGAGTTGCATTGTCTGGCGGCGCCCTGGTCCCTAGTGTGACGTGATGTCTCGCCGTCTGGCTCTGGTCGTCATATCGTTGATCGGCCTCGCGAGTTGTGGCGCCGGTCCGTCGGTCGACCTGATCGGCTCCTCTGATGCCCCGTCGTCGTCCCGGGCCTCGACCTCCACGACGACCGGCAGTTCCGACGGGGCCTCGATCTCCTGGGACGAATGTCTCGAGGGTGTCGAGTGCGGTTACCTCGACGTTCCTCTCGACTACGACGACCCCGACGGCGACACCATCTCTCTCTACGTCGCTCGACACCTCGCCCGCGACCCCGAACGCCGTATCGGGTCTCTGCTCGTCAATCCCGGTGGACCCGGTTTCGGAGGTTCGATCCTCGCCTTCGCGGCGTCGCAGATCTACTCCGATGCAATTCTCGATCGGTTCGACGTGGTCGGCTGGGATCCACGGGGGACGGGGGAATCCGTCCCAGCGATCGATTGTGTCGACGATTACGACCTCTGGTTCACCGAAGGTGACATCACGCCCGACAGCGAGGCCGAGAAACAAGAAGGGGTCGCTCTTCTACGCGATTACGTCGATCTCTGCCTCGAGAGGAATCCGGGAATCCTCGACCATGCCGGTACCAACAATTCCGCCCGCGACATGGACAGCCTGCGTCGAGCACTCGGTGAGGATGTGATCAGCTACTTCGGTTTTTCCTACGGAAGCGAACTCGGAGCGGTGTGGACCACACTCTTCCCCGAGACGGTTCGTGCCGCAGTACTCGACGGCGCAGCCGACCCGAATTCCGATCCGATCGAGGCAAGTGTTCAACAGCTCCGTGGATTCGAGGACGCAATCGCCCGCTTCCTCGACCAGTGCTCACGCAATCGATCGTGCAAGATCCACAACGATGGCGACGCCGAAGGTGCCTTCGATCAACTCATGGACTTCATCGACGAGAATCCGCTTCCGACCCGAGACGAGAGACCCGACCTCACTCGAGGCATGGCACTGACCGCAGTGGCCCAAGCCATGTACGACCAGATGTACTGGTCGACTCTGGAAAGCGCGCTGGCCGATGCGATCGACGGCGACGGCGACGGTCTGCTGCAACTGTGGGATGCGTATTACCAGCGTCAACCAGATGGCTCGTACGGCAACGAGCTCGAGGCATTCATCGCGATCGGGTGCGCCGATGATGACGAGCGATTCACGATCGACGAGGCCGACTCCTTCGTCCCTCGCTTCCAACAGGCCGCGCCTCGCTTCTCGCCGTACACGACCGGTAACTATTCGTGCACCTTTTGGCCCGATGCCGTCGACCCGCGTGTCGACGTGACCGGAACCGGAGCCGGACCGGTGGTCGTGATCGGAACCACGGGTGACGCGTCGACTCCACTCGCAAGCTCTCGGAACATGGCTCGAGCCCTGGAGGATGGTCGTCTACTCGTGGTCGATGCCGAACAACACACCGGGTACAGCGCCAGCAAATGCGCGCAGGACGTGGTCGATCGCTATCTGATCGAGCTCGATCCCCCGAATGACGAAACGATGTGCTGATCGAACGCCACTGTACGACTGGTGGGAAAACCCCTCCGACTCGTTTCGACTCACTGGCGGAAGGGGTGGGATTTGAACCCACGGACGCTTGCACGTCGCACGCTTTCGAGGCGTGTCCCTTCGGCCGCTCGGGCACCCTTCCGTCGATCGAGGCTACCGGCGGTTTCAGGCCTCTGCGACGAAGCGGTCGAGGTCGTCCGGGTGCCCTGCGAGCAGGATCATCTCGTCGGCCAGCAGCACCGTGGACTGGTCAGCGTGCTGGAAAGAACCTCCAGGCGGTTTGATGCTCACGACCGTCACGCCGTAGTCGACACGGATCGCAGTATCCCCCAGTTTCTTGTTCACGTAGCGGGGTGGCACAACCATCTCCACCAAAGCGAAGTCTTTCTCGACGGTGAAATAGTCACTCACGCGCCGAGCGAGGCTGCGCGCCGTTCGCTGACCCATGTCGCTCTCTGGCTGAATCACCCGTTGAACACCCACTCTCTCGAGAATCTTGGTGTGCTCAGGGGAGAGCGCCTTGGCCCAGACGACCGGGATCTTCAACTCGTCGATGAGAGCGAGGCTCGCCAGAACTGATGCCTCGATGTTGGTGGCGATGGCCACAACAGCCCGGCGGAAGTTATCGGCCCCCAGCTGGCGCAGCGCTCGCGCCGACGTCGCGTCGGCCTGCACGACATTGGGGATGTCACCGGCCAACCGTTGGACGATTTCTTCATCGAAGTCGACAGCCAGGACCTCGATTCCTTGCTTGATGAGGCCAAGCGCGAGTGCCTCACCGAATCGACCGAGGCCGACGACGAGCACACCACTGCGGTCATCGGGATGAATTGTTGCGGGTTCGGTGGTCATCGTCGTTCTCCTCGGATCACTCCTCGATTGATCACGATACGAGGCGTGCTCGTCATCCGATGAGTGGCTGGTCGGTTGGATAGCGGAACAGATTCGGTCGACTCCGCAGTGTGATCGCCGTCGCCAAGGTGACCGGACCCACGCGACCGGCGAACATCAATGCCGTGAGCAGTAGTTGACCCGCCCCGTCCTGCTCACCGGCGAGCCCATTCGAGAGACCCACCGTCGAGAGAGCCGAAATGGCCTCGAATGCGCTCGCAGCCAGTCCGCCGTCACCGATCACCATGAGAGCAAGAGTGGACACCGTGAGAATGCCCACCCCCGCGAGGCTCACCGTGAGAGCCAGCCGTTGGATCGATTCCGGAATACGCCGATGGAAGACGTTCACGTCTCGGTCACCGCGAATCTCAGCCCACATCACGTAGGCCAACAAAGCGAACGTGGTGACTTTGATTCCCCCGGCTGTCGAGGCACTTCCGCCACCGATGAACATCATCACGATCGACACCACGATCGACTCCTCCGACAGCGCCGCCGTGTCAACAGCGTTGAAACCAGCAGTTCTCGGCTGCACGGACATGAAGAAGGCCCCACTGACTCTGTCACTCGACGACAAGGCTCCGAGGGTCTCGGGGTTCGACCATTCGAAGGCCAAAAACCCGAGGAATCCGACCACGATCAGAACCCCGGTCCCCGCAACCATCAACTTCGAATGAAGGGTCCAGCGACTCCAGTGATGACGGTGAGTCGCAATCCCACGCAGAACGGGAAAGCCGATACCGCCGACCACGACCGCGACGGCAATCGCTCCGAGTACGAAGAAGTCAGTCGCGAACGACGACATGCTGTCGGAGTTCAAGGAGAAACCGGCGTTGTTCCAGGCCGAAATACTGTGGAAGACCCCATGCGAGAACGCACTCCAAGCTTCGTAACCGTGCGCGAAGTAGAAACGAAGAGAGAGCAGGACAGCGAAAATCACTTCGAATACGAGAGTCGTGACCACGATTGCTCGGACCAGACGCGCGATGCTCGAGTAGGTGTCCGTTCCCACTTCAGCAGCCAATGCACGGGTGTGCGCGACACCAATCCGATCCGATACGAGAAGGATGGCCACGCTGACGAGGGTCACGATGCCGAGACCTCCGAGTTGAACGAGAGCAAGGATCACCATCTGTCCGAATCCCGACCAAGCCGATGCCGTGTCGACGACGGTGAGGCCAGTCACGCACACCGCGCTCGTGGCCGTGAACAACGCTTCCAGGAGGTCGATCCTTTGACCATCGGCATGCGACATCGGGAAACGCAGGAGAACGGTTCCAATGGTGATGAGAGTGGCGAAGGCAACCGGAAGTAACCGCAACGGATTGGCCATGAGCCACCGAATCACGGGATGACGACGCATGTTTCCGCCCTCGCTCAGCGGCGCGCCGCGAAGAATGTCTCGAGCAACTCGGATGATTCGGCCGCCAACACCCCATGGGTGACCGGTGGATTGTGGTTGAGGCGAGGGTCGGCGCACACGTTGTACAAACTGGCCGTGGCGCCACCTTTCAAATCGGCAGCACCGTAGACCAGCCGTCCGATTCGCGCGTTCAGGAGGGCCCCCGCGCACATCACACAGGGTTCGAGTGTCACGACGAGCGTGCAGTCGTCGAGCCGCCATCGCCCGAGAGCTGTGGCGGCATCACGCAACACGAGCACTTCGGCGTGGGCCGTCGGATCGGCCTCTCGCTCACGTTCGTTGTGTCGAGCCGCAATCACCCGGCCGTCGTGAACCACGACCGCCCCTACCGGTACGTCGTCGTGTTCGAGGGCTCGACGCGCTTCGACGAGCGCCTCCGACATCGCTTCGACGTCGTCCATGGCGGAAGGGGTGGGATTCGAACCCACGGAGGCTTGCACCTCACACGCTTTCCAAGCGTGCCGATTCGGCCGCTCTCGCACCCTTCCTGGTGACGAACCCCTGTCCGGTGAGGCAACGGCCAGGCGATCTGCGGCACACGCACTGATCCGCTGAAGGCTGCTACCTCCCGGTCCTGACCTGATTCACGGGGGTCCGTTGCACAGGACCCGGCCGTCACCTCACTGGACAGGAGAACGTCGAAGGGAGGCTACCGCCCCGCAGACTCGGCCAGCTTGGCGACTCGCTCGGCCAATCGGGGAACACCGAGGTCGCGACAGAATTCGGTGAAATCGGGGGTCGGACCCGTCCACTCCCAGTCGTCGACTCGACCGACCGGAACCGTGGTCACGAGGGTGGCGATCTGCAGGAAGAGCCGTGCGAGGTCGCGGTTGTCGGAGAGTGTGGCCGCAAGTTTGGCCGCACCCCGCAGATCGGGGACCTCCCAGTCGTCGGCGCGGTCGGGGATGCGATCGATGTGTTCGTACACGCCGAGAACCGCACTCGCCGACTTTGCTCCCCACCCAGGAAGTCCGGGGAATCCATCGGCCGTGTCACCAACGAGTGCGAGCCAGTCGGCAATGCTGGCCGGTGGCACACCGAACTTTGCGATCACGGCCGCTTCATCGACGAGTCCGGTGCCGTCCTTGGCCATCTTGCGTCGGTCGACCTGCACGACGCGCTCGCCGACGACGCATTGGCCAAGATCTTTGTCGGGGCTCAGAATTCGCACCTGCTTCACACGACGATCGGCGGCGGCGACCGCGGCCGCCGAACCCAAACCGTCGTCGGCTTCGTACTCCTCCATCGGCCACACCGTCACACCCATCGACCGCAAGGCTTCTTCGACGATCGGGATCTGCGTGAGGATCTCGGGCTCCATGCCTTCGGACGTCTTGTACCCGTCGTAGAGATCGTTGCGGAAACTCTCGATCACGTGATCGGTGGCCACACCGATGTGAGTGGCCCCGTCGGCAAGCAATTGAAAGGTTGAGTTCAACACTCCGATCGTGGCGGCGTTGGGCGACGGCGTCGACGAACGGACCGCTTGGCCGTAATGCTGCCGATACAGCTCGTAGGTTCCGTCGACGAGGTGAACGATCACCTCGCCATGATGCCCGATTCTCGGCACCGTTTCGCGACGAAGGGCGCAAGAATGACACCGTGAGCATCACCGTGTCCGAGTTGGCCTATGCACCACCGGGTGGCGATCAACTCTTCTTCGATGTGTCGTTCGGAGTCTCCCCAGGTGAACGCGCCGCCCTCGTCGGAGCCAACGGTGTCGGCAAGAGCACGATCCTGCGAATCCTCTCCGGTGTGATCGAAGCCGACGAAGGCGATCACAACGTTCTCGGAACGATGTTGTCGATGACACAGGACGTCGGCATGGCACGACCTACCGACTCGTTGCGCGACATGCTGATCGAAGTCGCGCCCCCGACGTTGCGGGCTACCGGTCGACGTCTGGCCGTCGCCGAGCGTCGCCTCGCCGACGATTCATCCGACGGAGCGATGGAGTACGCCGAGGCGTTGGCCGATTGGGGTGATCTGGGCGGATACGAACTCGAGACTCGTTGGTTCGCCGCCGCCGAACGCAGCGTCAAGACGAAGGTCGACGATTTCTCGCGTCGTCTGGTGAGTGAACTCTCCGGCGGAGAGAGAAAGCGATTGGTACTCGATCTACTTCTCACATCGGGTGCCGACGTTCTGCTTCTCGACGAGCCCGACAACTATCTCGACATCCCCACGCGTGGTTGGCTCGAAGAGCGTCTCCTCGAGACGAAGAGCACCGTCCTCATGGTGAGCCACGACCGAACTCTTCTCGAACGTGTCGCCACCAAGATTGTGGTCATCGAGGGTTCGGGGGCATGGGTCCACGGTGGTTCGTACACCACGTTCCCCGAAGCACGCACCAAGCGACAAGAACAACTCGGTGACGAGTTGAAGAGATGGAACGACGAGGAACGACGCCTCTTCCATCACATGAAGATCATGAAACAACGGGCGGCGCAGAACTTCAAGAATGCGACGAAGGCCAATGCCGCCGAGACGAGGTGGGAGAAGTTCGTGGCCGCCGGCCCTCCGCCGCCACCGGTCCCTGATCAGCGAATCCACGTTCGACTGCGTGGCGCCGACGCCGCTCGGCGCGTGGCCAAGCTCGACGGGGTGGCGATCGACGATCTCTTCCTGCCATTCAGTGACGAGATCCATCATGGTGAACGACTTGGGGTGATCGGACCCAACGGGACGGGAAAGACCCATCTCCTCGACATTCTCGCCGGCAAGAACTCACCCGACCGAGGAGCGATCGTCTTCGGGCCTCGAACCTCGATCGGCATGTTCACACAGGTGAACGATCGACCCGAATTCCGAGGACGAACGGTGATCGACATCGTCCGTGATCGACTGTTCGACGACGAGAAGTCGATGCGAGCCCTGGCTCGCTATCGCCTCCACGGAAACGCCCGACAAGACTTCCCGACACTTTCGGGCGGGCAGAAAGCGCGACTCGAGATCTTGTGCCTCGAACTCGACGGCCACAACGTTCTTCTCCTCGACGAACCCACCGACAATCTCGACATCGAATCGTCGGAAGCCCTCGAACAAGCACTCGATGGATTCGAGGGCACCGTCATCGCCGTGAGCCACGATCGGACCTTCTTGTCGAGCCTCGATCGCTTCCTGATGATCATCGACGACGGGGAGGTGTTCGCCCTCCCCGACTTCGACACGGCCATGCAAGCCCTCACTCGTCCCGAGAAGACCGGATCGATCAGGCTCGCCAAGTCCCTCACGACGAACTGATCGCAACGGTCGAGTTTCGATTCAGCGTTTTCAGCTGACGAGGATCGCCACGATCGATCCGCCGATCAAGAACGGGCCGAACGGAATCGCTGACGATCGACTCATCCTCCCGAGCGCCAGGCCCATGGCGACGAAGATGCCTGCCGAAACGAACGACACGATCATTGTCACCCACAAGGTGCTGACTCCACCGAAGGCGGCGGTGGTGCCGAGGGCCGGTGCCAGACGAACGTCGCCGTCGCCGAGTCCTCCTCGACTCAGCACGTAGAGAACGAACATCGACGACGTTGCCACCGCCACCCCGATCAACGCCTCGACGAGAAGATGTGCGTCACCTCGGCTGAGAGCCGACACCGCCACGAGCAAGAGAACGATCGCTGCGATTGGATAGCTGATCTCGCGCGGCAGCCTCCGACACTTCACATCGATCTCGGCCAACACCATGAAGCCGACCACGAGCACGATGGATGCCGCCCCAATCCAATTGATGCCCCTCGAGTGACAGGCCAGCGCCGACGACACCGACGAAAGCGTCGCCCAGATCACGACATCACGCCGACGCCGAACGACGAATCTCGACGCCACTGGCATCGCCGCGAGCCATCCGACGACTCCAGCCACACCTCCCACCACCATCGACACGCCGTCCTCCTTCTGCGTGATTCCCACGAGAAGAGGACGATGCCACGGGTGGCCTGAGCCGTGGCTCAAGGTTCCGGAAAGATCACTCCTGAACGAGTTCGATCAGTGTTCCGAACGACCCCTTCGGGTGGATGAAGGCCACGGTCGTTCCTCGACTTCCCGGTCGCGGCTCACTGTCGATCGGAGTGGCACCGGCGTCGATCATCGCGTTCAGGGCGACGGCGCAGTCGTCCACGCGATAACCGACATGATGCAAACCTTCTCCACGCTTCTCGATCGCCTTCGCGACCGGACTGTCGTCACGAGTGGGTGTGAGCAACTGCACGTAACTCTCGGCCACTTTCAACAGAGCTTCTTCCACACCATCGCGCTCCACAACTTCGCGGTGGTCGACAGTGGCGCCGAAAGCACGCTGGTAATAGTCGATGGCCGCCTCGAGATCCTTGACGGCGATGGCCACGTGGTCGATTTCGGTGAGGATCATGTCGTTAGCCTGCCACGAGTTCTCGTCAGCGGCGGAATCGAGTGAGGTTCGCCTCACCGACCTTGGCACGTAGTTCGGGGTCAGTGACGCCGAGGCCGTCTTCGGGGGCAAGACACAACACACCGAGTTTGCCCTCGTGCATGTTGTGGTGGATCTGATACGCGGCTTCGCCGGTCTGGACGAGAGGGAACGTCTGGCTGATGACTGGATGGATCATCCCCTTCGCGATCAAGCGATTGGCCTGCCACGCCTCTTGATAGTTCGCGAAGTGACTGCCGACGAGTCGCTTCAGACGCATCCAGAAGTGTCGGTTGTCGAACTCCATCATGAAACCGCTCGTGGCTGCGCACGTGACGACTGTTCCGCCGCGCTTGGCCACATACATCGACGCCGCGAACGTGGAGCGACCCGGATGCTCGAACACGATGTCGGGATCTTCCCCCACGAGATCGCGAATATCGCTACCTAGTCGACGCCACTCGGACTCGTCGTGTGTGTGCTCGTCCTTCCAGAACTTGTAACCGGCTTCTTTGCGATCGATGATCGCCTCGACACCCATGTCGCGCAGGATCTGCGCCTTGTCGGCGTTCGATACGACGCATACTGGAATGCCCCCACCGTTCAGCACGTACTGCGTGGCGTAGGCGCCGATACCGCCAGTGGCTCCCCAGATGAGGACGACATCACCCTGTTTCATCGCAGCACCGTTTGGTGACACGAGCATGCGATAACTCGTGGAGTTGCACAATGCGTTGACGGCAGCCTCCTCCCACGTGAGATGGGCGGGCTTCGGCATGAGTTGATTGGCCTTCACCACCGACAGATCGGCGAGTCCGCCGAAGTTGGTCTCGTAGCCCCAGATGCGCTGATTGGCAGCCAACATGGAATCGTTGTGGGCCGTGTTGTCCTGATCGTCCACGTGGTTGCAGTGAACCGTCACGTGATCGCCGGGCTTCCAGAGGCGAACGGCCGAACCGACCTTCACCACCACACCCGATGCGTCACTTCCGATCACCTGATACGGCCGATCATGGCGCTTGGCCCACTCGCTCTCGCGTGCAAGGCGCTTCATCGGGCCGAAGGTCGACACCGGTTCGAAGATGCTCGACCACACCGTGTTGAAGTTGATGCTGCTGGCCATCACGGCCACGTACACCTCGTCGGGAGCGAGTTCAGGTGTCGGCACGTCGCCGATGTGAATGCTCTGCCGCGGATCCTTGGCTTCGGAGGCGACGCCCTCGAACATGGCGGTCTCCTCGGCTCGAACGAAGGCGGCCCGGTAGTTGTCGGGAATCGGGAGAGCGGCAATGGTGGCCGAGTCGGCCCCGGCGAGGATGGCGTCGCGAATTTGGTCCATTCGTCGAATATAAGACATGTGGTTACTGGCGAGTAGGTTCGGAGGTCGTCAGTCGTGCCGCGTGCACCATCTCGAAAGGCCCACCATGCCTGGTTCCTACATCGTCGCCGGAGCCCGTACTCCGATCGGAAAGATGAGCGGCGCACTCGCCTCGTTCTCGGCCGCCGATCTGGGTGGAGTTGCCATCGAGGCGGCCCTCGAACGAGCCGGTGTGTCGGGAACCGATGTCGATCACGTGATCATGGGCCAAGTACTCATGGCCGGCCAGGGTCAGGTGCCCAGTCGTCAAGCCGCCGTGAAGGCTGGCATCCCGATGAACGTTCCGGCCGTCAACGTGAACAAGGTGTGCCTATCGGGTCTCAATGCGATCTACCTCGCCGACCAGATGATCCAAGCCGGTGACGCCGACATCGTGATCGCGGGCGGCATGGAGAGCATGACCAACGCGCCGTATCTCGCCGACGGTGCTCGTGGAGGTTTTCGCTACGGCAACACCGAACTACGCGACGCGATCATCGCCGACGGACTGTGGTGCGCGTTCGACGCTTGTCTCATGGGTCTCGGAACCGAGCGTTACACGGGCGGTGGAATCACCCGTGCCGAACAAGACGACCTGGCCATGAAGAGCAACCAGCGCGCCGCCGCCGCGGTCGACAAGTTGGCCGAAGAGATCGTGCCGATCAGCATTCCGCAGCGAAAAGGCGACCCGAAGATCGTGGCCACCGACGAGGGTGTTCGCGCCGAGACCACCATGGACACTCTCGCCACACTGAAGCCCGCCTTCGACAAGGAGGGAACCATCACGGCCGCCAACGCCTCGCAGATCAGCGACGGCGCTTCGGCCATGGTGATCATGAGCGAGAAGGCGATGAAGGCGAGCGGTGTCGCCCCGCTCGGACAAGTCGTGAGCTACGGCATGGTTGCGGGTCCCGACAATGCCTCACTTCTCACTCAGCCGAGTCGAGCGATCAATGTCGCGTTGGCCAAGGTGGGAATGAAGGTCTCGGACATGAACCTCTTCGAACTGAACGAAGCGTTCGCCGCCGTCGGTATTGCGTCGATGAAAGAACTCGGCATCTCCGACGACATCGTGAACGTGAACGGCGGTGCCATTGCCCTCGGCCATCCCATCGGCATGAGCGGCAACCGAGTCGCGCTCACGTTGTTGCACGAACTCCGTCGTCGTGGTGGCGGGGTTGGCGCAGCCGCCCTGTGTGGCGGTGGCGGCCAAGGTGACGCCATCATCGTCCGGACCGTCTGAGTCGGCCCACATCATCCCTGGTCAGAGGCTGGTTCGATCCAGTTTTTGACTCAGTTTCGTCATTTTCGTAACGTAATTGTCATACATGAGCGGGGGTTGTTCTCGCTATGTGGCACCGGGGCACTGTCCCGATCCTGACTCATTTTCCGCCCGCGGTCAGGACCGATCAGTGCCTCGGTCCGCGTCCGGTCCGGGACGTGACGCTTCAGTCGTCGAGACGTGACGCTTCAGTCGTCGAGACGTGACGCTTCAGTCGTCGAGACGACGACGACCGCTGATGGCTCGACCAAGGGTGAGTTCGTCGGCGTACTCGAGATCGCCGCCGACCGGCAGCCCTGACGCCGGTCGAGTCACCGTGATGTCGAAAGGCTTCAGCAGCCGGCCGATGTATTGAGCCGTCACTTCACCTTCGGTGTTCGGATTGGTGCAGACGATGACTTCCTTCACGTCTTCGTCATTGATGCGCATCACGAGTTCACGAATCTTCAACTGATCGGGACCGATACCTTCGATTGGATTCATCACTCCGAGAAGAACGTGGTAGCGACCTTTGAACTCACCGGTTCGCTCGAGCGGGATGATGTCGCGACTCTCTTCCACTACGCAGATGACGGAACCATCGCGTCGAGCGTCGGCACAGATCGGACACAGATCGTCATCGGCGAAGTTGAAGCACCGACTGCAGAAGCGAACACGCGCCTTTGCATCGGAGATCGCCGCCGCCAGACGCTCGACGTCTTCGGTCGGCAACTTCAGCAGGTGAAATGCGATCCGTTGGGCGGATCGAGGGCCGACACCGGGGAGACGACCGAGATGATCGATCAGGTTCTGGACCGGAAGTGTGTACGTGGACGCCACAGCTCGACCGGTCTCAGGAGTCTTCCGAGATGAACTTGGCGTCAGGGAAAGCATCGAGGAGTTCTTCCTCCGCCGACTTCGCAGTAGCCGTCGGGAGTTTCTCGATGTCTTCGATACTCATTTCGTGCTCGTCGAGCGAATCGGTGGCCTTCTTGCGCTTGGGGGTCGGCTTGCTGTCATCGGCGACTTCGACCTCGACGAGACAACGAGTGCCAGCAGCTTTGTGAACCGCAGTCGTGATGTCATCGATGTACTCGCGCACTCGCTTGGCCGCATGTTCATTGTCGACGACGAGTACGACCGTGTCGTTGCGCAGGGTTGGCTTGGCCATCTGGGCCACGGCGCGACGCATTCCGGCGAAGGTGCCCACCACGAGATCGGCCCACCCGTCGATCACCGCCTGAATCGAACCTCCGCTCGGGGCCGTTTCGGGAGAGGGCGAGTCGCTCGCTGGAGCCGACGGCGGTTCCGGACGAGCCGAGCCACCCGTGCCGTCGGGACGAACCGTGGAACCCGATGGATCACGCGCCACCCGACCACCGAGAACGGCTCGCCCAGTGGACGGATTGACGGGTGCCGGAGCCGGGGCAACGCCTCGTTCCGACAGTTCGCGTTCGAGCTTTTCGACGCGAGCGAGCACACCGTCGAGGCCGGTGTCGAGTTGACGGTGCACGAGGCGTACGAGTGCGACTTCGAGGATCACGCGCTGATCCGGGGCCCCTCTCATGTCGAGCAGTGCCGTTCCGAGTGTCTCGATGATCTTCACGATGCGAGCGGTACCGAGTCGACGCGACTGATCGGCCAGTAATTCGGCCCGATGCTGTTGCACTTGTACGAGTTCAGGGGCCATCTGAGAGAGAAAGCAGTCGCGCAGGTGACGAACGAGATCGTCGACGATCGTGCGCGGATCACGCCCGTGGTACACGGTCTGGGCAACGGCAGCGAGCAGACGGCCGGCATCGTGTTCGATCAAGGCTTCGACGAACTCGTCGACTGGGGTGGTCTCGGCGAGTGCTCCACCAGTAGCGGCCAAGAGTTCGAGAGCCGACAACGTGTCGCGAGCCGAACCACCTCCTTGGCGGAGGACTGATTCGAGCCCACGCTCGTCGAGATCGATTCCGGCGTCGGCGGCCACCCATTTCACGTGCTTCTCGAGGTCGTCGACCGGCAGCAGATGGAATTGCAGATGCTGTGTTCGGCTGCGGATGGTCTCGGGGACCTTCTCTGGATCGGTGGTAGCCAACACGAAGACCACGTGGGAGGGGGGTTCTTCCAACGTCTTCAAGAGAGCGGCGGCGGCTGGCGCGGTGAGCTGATGCACCTCGTCGAGGATGTAGACCTTGTGTCGTCCAGGTGATCCGAGGGCTGCTGTTGCGATGATCTCACGAATGTCTTCGATACTGCGGTTGCTTGCCGCGTCGAGTTCGATGACGTCGAAACTGCTTCCCGACTGCACCGCCACACACGACGAACACGTGCAGCACGGTTCTCCGTCGACGGTCGCTTCACAGTTGAGAACCTTGGCCAAGATGCGCGCCGTGGTGGTCTTACCCGTACCCCGGGGACCCGAGAACAGATAGGCGTGGCCGACGCGCTCGTTGGCCACGGCGTTCTTCAGCGCACGAGCCACGTGGTCCTGCCCGCGCAGCTCGTCGAATCGCTGCGGCCGGTAGCGCCGGTAGAGCGCCTGATACTCGGTCGATTCGGCCATCACTCGTCGACTCTACTCAGGGGGTGAAACACCAGGAATGCCCCGGCTCGGGGCCGTGTCGGCAACTACCGTGGAGGACGACCATGGGCCCGCACATGATGAATCGGCAGTTCGTCGTCCGCCTCGTCATGCTGGCGACGATTCTTCTCTCGACTGTCGTCGCCTTGTTGACGGCAGGCGCGTCACCGGCCTCGGCCGACACCAACCTCGTGTCGTCCACACCGGCCAACGGCGCCGAACTCACCTCCGCCCCTACGCAGATCACGGTGGTGTTCGACCAGGCGGTGGCTGCCAATTCGGTGGTGCAAGCAGTCTGCAATCAGCAACCCGCACCACTTGGCGTCCTACAAGTGGGAGCCGACGGCATTTCGCTCACGGTTCCGATCGTCGGCCCATTGCCCATTGGCACGTGCAATGTCACCTATTCGGTCCCACAACCCGATGGCAAGGTCGCCACTGGTGGTTTCTCGTTCGAGATCCTCGATCCCACGTCGGGTTCGATCGGCAACTCCGGAACCGATCCGACCGACGGTGGCAACCTGGCGTCCGATCCACCGCCAGTGAGCGGGCCTCTCGGTCTGGCCCGACTCGTGTCGTACATCGCCCTTGCTGCGTTGTTCGGTGGCGCCATGTTCATCGCTCTGGTGTGGCCCGAGGGCGTCGACGACATGCACGCCCCGAGATATCTGCGCTTCACGTGGATCCTCGCAATGATCTCGACATATTTCGTCGCAGTGCTCACCACCAGCCTCGACACGGGACAGTCGGTCACGAGTTCCCTGGCCCCGACGGCCTGGATGGACCTCATGGATTCGGCATCGGGCGCCGCTGTCGTTCTTCGGTTCGTTCTGGTGGCCGTTTCGTTCTCGGCGATCATCCGGCCCGAGCGCCTCATCGATCCGGCCACCCAACTGCTGTCGCTAGCCCCGGCCGGACTCGCCGTCGCAACGCTCGCCTTCACGCGGGCCGATCCGCAATTCTCGGTCGTCGGAACCGCTGCCGGCCTCTTTCACAACGTGTCGGTTGCGCTGTGGTTCGGTGGTCTCGCCATCCTTGTTCAAGCAGTACTGGTCGCACCCGGTGACGAAGATCTCGTACACGCCATGCGCGGTTTCACTCGTCTCGCCCCGGCATTCATCACCGTCGCCGTCGTCTCGGGAATGATCCACTTGTACCAACTCGACGGCGGTGCGATTCTGTCCAGCCGCCACGGTCGACTCATCGTGTTCAAGTCGATCGGCGTGGCCGGAATGGTCTACTTCGGCATGCTGACGCGTCAGGTCGTCGCCACACGTCTTCGCCGCGCCAAAGGACTCAACGCGCGAATCACGAGCAGCCTGCGCCGCGCCGTGGCCACCGAAGCCGTCATTGGCGTGTTCGTTCTCACCGTGTCGGCCTGGGCGGTCGCGACACTTCCCGATCGGGTCGAACCACCGGGTACCGATCGAACGAGCTATGCCTTCGTCGGCGAGCGTTCCGGTGGAGCGTTCGACGTGCAGGTGAAGGTCACTCCGGCGAGCGTCGGTCTCAATGCCGTTCGTGTCGACGTGTACTCGCCTGAGGTCGGGCTCACCGACTTGGTCGTGCAGTTCAACCCGCCCACGTCCGACACTGCGAGCGTGACGTTGAACGTTCCTCTCGACGGAGCCGGGGCCGCTCGACTTCCGGTGTCCGAAGGTGTGCCCTTCGGTGTTCCCGGGCTCTGGACCGTGATCGTGTCCGGGAATGGCCCGGCCGGACCACTGCCATCGGTCACCTACACCGTGTCGGTCACCAGCAGCGACGGATCGACCGTGGCGCCGTCGGTCGCCAGCACTCTTGCCACCTCGGACACGGCACTCACCGTGCCGATGACCGCACTCGTGCCGATCGGTGAGACGGTCGCTCCCACCTCGACCCCCTGACCGCAACCGTCCTCCCGTCGTTCCGAGTCACGGACTCGTCGGAAACGAGCGATTTTTTCGCCCAGAACACCTCGAGTGGGACGGGAGAAACGCCGGAAAACACCAGGTGGGATGGGAGTCACTTCGGCCCTGACGACTAGCGTTCCTCACGTGACAAGTGGCAATCCGATGCACGACAAGTTGGACGATCTCCGCGACCGCAAACAACAGGCGTTGCAGGCCGGTTCACCCCGAGCCGTCGAACGCCAGCATGAAAAGGGAAAGTTGCTCGCCCGTGAGCGCATCGACTACCTGCTCGATCCGGGCTCGTTCCAAGAACTCGACATGTTGGCTCGCCACCGAGCGCACGCAGCCGGACTCGAAGAGCGTCCCTACACCGATGGTGTGATCACCGGCTGGGGCACGATCGAGGGTCGCAAGGTGTTCGTCTTTTCACAGGACTTCACCGTGTTCGGTGGTGCTCTCGGCGAAGTGTTCGCCGAGAAGATCCACAAACTGATGGATCTCGCCTTGAAGGTGGGGGCGCCCGTGATCGGACTCAACGACGGCGCCGGCGCCCGAATTCAAGAAGGTGTGGTGTCGCTCGCCAGCTATGGCGGCATCTTCTACCGCAACGTGTTGTCGAGCGGAGTGATTCCGCAGATCTCGGTGATCCTCGGCCCGTGTGCCGGAGGTGCCGTGTATTCACCCGCCATGACCGACTTCATCTTCATGGTTCGCGAGTCGAGCCACATGTTCATCACCGGCCCCGACGTGGTGAAGACCGTGACCGGTGAAGAAGTCACCCTCGAAGAACTCGGCGGCGCCATGAGCCACGCGAGCAAGTCGGGTGTGGCCACTTTCGTGTCGGCCGACGAAAAGGCGTGCCTCGACGACGTTCGCTACCTGGTGTCGTTCCTCCCGCAGAACAACATGGAAGAGCCGCCTACGGTCGATTCGGGTGACGATCCCGACCGTCTGTGCGAAGACCTCCGCGACATCCTGCCGCCCTCTCCCAACCAGCCTTACGACATGAAAAAGGTCATCATGTCGGTGGTCGACGACGGTGAGTTCTTCGAGTACTTCCCCCACTGGGCCAAAAGCATCGTGTGTGGCTATGCCCGAGTCGATGGCCAGACCGTCGGTGTGGTCGGCAACCAACCGATGGTGTTGGCCGGAGTCCTCGACATCGAGAGCGCCGAGAAGGCCGCTCGGTTCGTCCGAACCTGCGACGCCTTCAACGTTCCGCTCCTCACCTTCGTCGACGTCCCAGGATTCCTCCCCGGAGTCGATCAAGAGTACGGCGGAATCATTCGCCACGGCGCCAAGTTGCTCTACGCCTATTGCGAGGCCACGGTGCCCCGTATTCAGGTGATCACTCGTAAGGCCTACGGCGGTGCCTACGTGGTCATGGACTCCAAGTCGATCGGTTCTGATCTCGCCTACGCCTGGCCCACCGCCGAACTCGCCGTCATGGGTCCGAACGGAGCGGTCGAGATCGTGTACCGACGTGAACTCCAGCAAGCCGCCGATCCGGTGACGCGCCGGGCCGAGCTGGTGGCCGAGTACACCGAGAAGTACGCCAACCCGTACGCCGCCGCCGAGCGTGGATACATCGACGACGTGATCGACCCCGCCGAGACTCGACAGAAAGTCGTCGCCGGATTCCGCATGCTGCGCAGTAAGCGTGAAGAACTCCCCCGCCGCAAACACGGCAATATGCCGCTCTGATCGGGTCGTCGATGCCGTCCGAGATCCGTCCCACCCCCACCGACGAAGAAGCCGTGGCCATCGCCGCGGCAGTCGAAGCGTTGTGGCCCAAGCCTGTCGTCGCCGCCGAATCGACGACGTCCCGCCGCACGTCGTGGCGGTTCAGTGGACGCTGGTGGTCACCCCCGATCGTCTTTCGACGTAGTCGACCCTTCTGACGGCATCATTTCTTCGTTCGCTCGTGAAGTAGAAATCTACTTCGTACTTCAGAGTCCGCTGACGAACAGACTTCGTTCTCACGAGGTCGATGTTGAAGATGGTGATCTGGGGCCCGACTGCTCTCCTCGCCGATGGAATCGCCGCCATCATCGGACGAGAGCCTGACGTCGAGGTGCTCGCGACCCCCGAAATTCACGACCGGACCCTCGACGGGGTCGACGGCCTCCTGGTGCACGCGGTGCCACTCGACGAATGTCGGCATCTCCTGTCGTCACTTTCGCCGGCAGTCGGCTCGACACTCGTCGCCGTTCTGCTCGCCCGGTCCCCCGAAGCGTTCTTCTTGTCGAAGGCGCAACTCTTCGGCTTCGCTGGGGTGGTCGATCTCAATGCCGACACGTCGTCGGTCGTCGCTTCGATCCTCGACTTCATCACCGAAGGACCCACCATCGGAGTTTCCAACCCGCGGACTCTCGACGGTGACCTAGTCCTCGAGAATCACTTCTGCGAACACTGCCGCGACATGCGCGATGTCGAAATCCTTCGCTACATCGTCGACGGTCACACCGATGCCCAGATCGCCAAGCTGATGAATCTCAACGCTCAGACCGTTCGCAATCGAGTTAGCAACATGCTCCTCGAGTCAGGGATGGCCAATCGCACGCAATTGGCGATCGACTTTTACTACTGGATGTTGACTCTGAACGGGGCCGACTCGGGAGTCGTCGGGCGACTGACGACGATTCGCGAATCCTGAGCGCACATCATCGCCAACTGGGTCCGATTGCACAGATGAGACTTTTCCAGCAGCCGACTCACACGGTTGCGCACAGTCTGCGATGAGAAGTGGATCTTCTCGGCTATCTCTCGATCACTGAGCCCCATGGTGATGTAGGCGACGATGCGCCGTTCGACCGAGTCGAGCTCGATCTCGACGTCACGGTCCTGTGACAACGGACGGATCCGACGCACGTTCGTCTCCTCGAGGCCGGCCCGATCGGACCGGATCCGTGCGAGTTGGCGCACGATCTGTTGGGTCGGCCATTTGAAGTCGACGTAGCCGTCGAAACCGAGGGATTCGGGTTCTCGTTGCGAGGCCCAGAGCGCACCGAGACTTCCCACCACCTGGACTGCCGACGAGTCGATACGCAGTTCACCGCGGACGCGAAGCCATGCTTTCAGCGCCGCCTCGGCCACCATCACGACTTCGTCGAATTTCGGCGAAGAACCTCCCCCGAGCAACATCACGTCGACGATGTGCACCTCCATGCCGTCGATCTCGTTCAACTCGTCGGCGAGAACGCTG
>CBFHWN010000014.1:0-1636 GCA_965659595.1 uncultured Ilumatobacteraceae bacterium
GGCGCCTGCGAAGAAGGCTCCAGCGAAGGCTCCGGCCAAGAAGGCGCCTGCGAAGAAGGCTCCAGCGAAGGCTCCGGCCAAGAAGGCGCCTGCGAAGAAGGCTCCAGCGAAGGCTCCGGTCAAGAAGGCGCCTGCGAAGAAGGCTCCGGTCAAGAAGGTGCCCGCCAAGGCCGCAACAAAGCCGGCTCCGGCGAAAAAGGCTCCGGTCAAAGCGCCCGCAAAGAAGCCGGTGTTCGTCAAGCCTCCGGTTCCCGGGAAGCGTCCGGTTTCCAAGGACGGCATCATCGCCAACAAAGATTTCGATCTGACTTTCCTGCGGGCTCGCCGTGAGCAACTCGTCGAACTACGCGATCAGTACTTGGGCCAGGTCGCAGCACTCGATCGAGAGCGGGAACTGCTGATCGAGGCGTCGGGTATGGGCGACGATCAGTTCGACGAAGACGGCGGCGAAGGTGACACCCTGGCCGTCGAGCGCGAGCGAGCCAAGATGCTGTCCGATCAGGATCGCCAGATCGTTGCCGACATCGAGGCGGCGCTCACCCGAATCGAGACTGGCGACTTTGGCTACAGCGTGGTGTCCACCCAACCGATTCCTCGTGAGCGTCTCGAGTTCATTCCGTGGGCGACCGAGCTCGTCACCGAACGAGTCGGCGGAATCGGACAACGATGACTTCGGCGGGCCGTATCTGGCCCGGCTCTTTTTCCCTATCGTCGATGCTCGGCGCGGCTGTCGTGGCGCTCGACCAACTCACGAAGCACTGGGCCCTCGGTCGGCTGAGCGACGGCGATGTCATTCACGTGATCTGGACATTGCAGTTCAATCTGGCTTTCAACAGTGGAATGGCATTTGGTCGGGCGCGTGGTCTCGGCCCGGTCATCGCTGTCGTCGCCACGCTCGTGATCGTGTGGCTCCTCGTCTCCTTCCGCCGGGCGTCTTCGCGTCTGTCGACCGTCGCCGTCGGTTTGGTGATCGGGGGAGCAGCCGGCAACCTCGTCGATCGAGTGTTCCGCGGTGGGAGTTTCCTTCGTGGTTCGGTCGTCGATTTCATCGACTTCCAGTGGTTCCCGATCTTCAACGTTGCCGACGTGGCGATCAACATCGGGGGAGTGCTTCTCGTGGTCGGTTTCGTTCTCGATGCGCGGGGTTCGACGTCCGAGGAGGTGACCTTTGAGCGAGACGAGGCGTGAAGAAGTTCCCGAGTCGCTCGCTGGTGAACGGCTCGATCGAGTAGTTGCGCTGTTGGCCGACGTGAGTCGTCGCGACGCGACCGTGATGATCGAATCCGGAGGCGTGAGCCTCGACGGCTCGGTGGTGTCGTCAGGCAAGGTCCGCCTGAACGCGGGCCAACTCGTCGAAGTCGACACGTCGAGTCGTCCCACGATCGAACTTCCGGGTCCCGATCCTTCCGTCGAAGTCGTCGTTCTGTACGAGGACGACCATGTGATCGTCGTCGACAAGAGCCCGGGGGTGGTGGTGCATCCGGCTCCGGGTCATCGCGAGGGCACGCTCGTGAACGGTCTGTTGGCGCGGTATCCCGAGATCGCGTCGGTGGGCGAGGCCGAGCGTCCGGGCATCGTCCATCGTCTCGACGTGGGCACGTCGGGCCTGCTCGTCGTGGCGAGGACCGATGAGGCC
>CBFHWN010000014.1:1646-37320 GCA_965659595.1 uncultured Ilumatobacteraceae bacterium
CGTCGAGCAGTTGTCACGACACGACGTCGAGAGGCGTTATGTGGCGTTGGCTTGGGGGCACTTCGACGCTCCGGCCGGAACGATCGACGCGTCGATCGGGCGTGATCCACGTGATCCGCTCCGCATGGCGGTCGTTCCCACCGGCAAGGAGGCTCGTACGCACTATCGCGTGGAAAGCGAGTTCTCCGAGCCCGACGCCTCTCTCCTGACCTGCGAACTCGAAACGGGTCGCACCCACCAGATTCGCGTTCATCTGGCGGCGGTCGGACATCCGGTAATAGGCGACGCCGCGTACGGTGGTCAACGAGCGGGCTGGTCGACCGACCGTCCGGTCCTGCACGCCACTCGGCTCACCTTCCGCCATCCGGTGACCGGGCTCGACGTCAGCGTCGACTCGCCGCTTCCCGACGACCTGCATGCCGTTCTCGCTCGGTGGACATGATCGTCGTCTCCCCGCCCTCCGTCGACCACTGCTAGAGTCGGCTCGACCGTCAAACGGGTCCCGTGAGGCCCGAACGGAGGACGACATGACACGAGATCCGGGCCGACCCGGTACCAGCGACGAGCCCGTGTACGTTCTCCGTTCCGACGACCTCGATCGGGCCGTGACCCGAATCTCCCACGAGATCATCGAGCGCAATCGCGGGCTCTCCGGAGTCGTTCTGGTCGGACTTCAGCGAGGCGGAGTCTGGCTGTCCGAGCGTCTGGCGACGGCTCTCGAACGTATCGACGGCACGGTCGTTCCGCGAGGAGAGCTGGATGTGTCGCTCTTTCGAGACGACATAGGCCTCCGTCCGGTCACGCCGGTGGCCGTCACTCGGATCCCGATCGACCTGACGGGTGCTCATGTCGTGGTGGTCGATGACGTTCTCTACACGGGGCGGACCGTACGTGCTGCGCTCGACGCACTCCATCAATACGGTCGGCCGGCCCAGGTGCAGTTGGCCGCAATGGTCGACCGCGGCCACCGTGAACTTCCTATTCGGCCCGACTACGTGGGAAAGAATCTGCCCACGAGCTCCGATGAGAACGTGGTCGTCTCTCCCGACGGGGTGACTCTTCGACGAGGTTCGTCGCGATGAGGCACGTGAGGAGCATCTCGGAAATCGGTACCGAGGGTGTGGTCCGAGTCCTCCGAACAGCGCGTCACATGGAGGCCGTCAACTCGCGTCCGGTGCCCAAAGTTCCGGCCCTCGTCGGTCGGACCGTGGTCAGTCTCTTCTTCGAGGACTCGACGCGAACCCGCATCAGTTTCGAAACGGCGGCCCGCCGTCTGTCGGCCGACACCGTGAACTTCTCGGTGTCGACTTCGAGCCTCAACAAGGGCGAGAGCCTGCGCGACACGATCGAGACGGTGAGTGCGATGGGGGCATCGGTGTTCGTGGTCAGACACGCCACGAGCGGAGTTCCGTGGCAGATCGCCGAGTGGACCGATGCATCCATCGTGAACGCCGGAGACGGATGGCATCAACACCCGACCCAAGCCCTTCTCGACTGCTACACGGTGCTGGCCCGTCGAGGCCTGGATCCCTCGCCCACGTGCCTCTCCGGACTCCGAATCGCCATCGTCGGAGATTCGCGGCACAGCCGTGTCGCTCGCAGTTGCCTCGAGGCTTTCACGAGTCTCGGCGCCGATGTCGTTCTGGTGGGCCCGTCGACGCTCTTGCCCCCCGACACGACCTCCTGGAACGTCTCGATCTCGAACTCGCTCGACGACGTACTTCCCCACGTCGACGTCGTCTACATGCTCCGGATGCAACGTGAACGAATGAATGAGGCGCTCGTCCCCGATCTGGCCGAGTACAGCCGGCGCTACGGACTCGACGAGACGCGTTGGTCGCGCACGCGTCCCGAGGCTGTTCTGATGCACCCCGGACCCATGAACCGGGGTGTCGAGATGATGTTCGATCCGTCGACGACACCGCAGAGCGCGATCGTCGAACAAGTGACGCACGGTATTTCGGTCCGGATGGCAGTGCTGTTCGAACTGCTGGCTTCAGGAGAGGAGGTTCCGACGTGAGCGTGATCCTGCGTGGGGGAAGAATCATCGACTCGGCTACGACCGACGATTCCGGACGGTCGGCCGACGTTCGAATCGCCGACGGGACCATCACACACGTGGTCGACCCGGATTCGTCGTTGCCCGATGCCGATCAGGTGCTCGACGCATCGGGATGTGTGGTGTCGCCAGGTTTCGTCGACCTACACGTGCATCTACGAGAGCCGGGTCGTGAGGAGTCCGAGACGATCGAGACCGGGAGTCGCGCGGCGGCCAAGGGTGGTTTCACCGCAGTCGTCGCCATGCCCAACACCGAACCTCCGCACGACTCGCGCGTCGTGGTCGACTTCGTGCGCGAGCAAGGTCGGCGGGCCGGACTCTGCGACGTCGTACCGTCGGGTTGCATCACGATCGCCCGAGCGGGGGAGCAGTTGGCCCCGTACGCGGAACTTCAGGCCGCGGGTGTGCATTTGTTCACCGATGACGGATCGGGTGTTCAGGACGCGCAACTGATGCGTCGTGCTCTCGAGTACGCCAGTGACCTCGGCGTCACACTCGCTCAACACTGCGAAGTGGCAAGTCTCACGCGCGGTGCCGTGATGCATGAAGGTTCGTGTTGCAGCCGCCTTGGTCTCCCGGGTTGGCCGGCCCTCGCCGAAGAGCTGATGGTGCATCGCGACATCGAATTGTGTCGACTCACCGGTTCCGGAATGCACTTTTTGCATCTCTCGACGGCGCGCAGCGTCGAACTCGTTCGGGCCGCCAAGGCCGATGGGCTTCCTGTGACCGCCGAGGTTGCGCCGCATCACTTCTCGCTGACCGACGAGCAATTGTCGGGGTTCGACCCCGTCTTCAAAGTGAATCCGCCTCTGCGAACTCCGACCGACATCGCTGCGCTGAAGGCCGGACTCGCCGACGGCACGATCGATGCCATTGCCACCGATCACGCTCCGCACGCAGAACGTCTGAAGGAGCAACCTCTCGAACAGGCTCCTCCGGGCATGCTCGGCCTCGAGACGGCACTTGGTGTGTCGATCGCCGAATTGGTCGACACGGACATGATGTCGTTGCATCAGGTGATCGCCGCTCTCAGTTGGAAGCCGGCTCGTATCGCCCGTTTGCACGAGCGTCACGGTCGGCCGATCGCCGTGGGGGAACCGGCGAACGTGACAGTCGTCGACCCGACGGCGATCTGGGAGGTCGATCCCTCGAACTTGGCCAGTCGGAGCCAGAACACGCCTTATGTAGGCCGATCTCTGCGGGGTCGGGTACGTCACACGATCTTCGACGGAGTCGCCGTGGTGATCGACGGTCAGGCCACCCGATGATGCCATTCATTATTCATGCATTAGACTGCATAACAATTCACCCATCGACCACGAAAGTTCGTCATGTCTGAGCGAGAGATCACACCCGCCCACCTGGTTCTGGCCGACGGGAGCGTCTTCGAAGGAGACGCAATCGGTTCCCCGGCCGCAGTGACCACGGGAGAGGTGGTTTTCAACACTGTCCTGTCGGGCTACCAGGAGGTTGTGACCGATCCGAGTTATGCGGGTCAGATCGTGACTTTCACCTATCCGCACATCGGCAACTACGGCACGACACCCAACGACGACGAATCGTCACGCCCCTTTTGTCGGGGAGTCATCGTGCGTGATCTGGCCCGGCGCGCCAGCAATCACCGTTCCACGTCGGGGCTCGACGCCATGTTGAGGGCGAGGGGTGTGCCGGGGATTGGCGGTGTCGACACGCGTCGACTCACACGAATCCTGCGCAACGCGGGTTCGATGTCGGGCGCCTTCGGTACGGGCTCGTACGACGAGCTCCTGGCGGCGGCGCGGGCTGAAGCAGGGACCGAGGGGGTTGATCTCGTCGCTGCCGTCACCACCGAGCGCCCGTATCGCGTCGACGGAGGGGTACATCGAGTCGTGGCATTCGACTTCGGTATCAAGTCCACGATCTTGAGCTGCCTGTCGAGAATCGCAACAGTCGACGTCGTACCGGCCTCGACCTCGGCCGCTGAAGTGCTGGCTATGAAACCCGACGGTGTGTTCTTGTCGAACGGACCCGGCGATCCGTCGGCAGTTCCCTATGCCGTCGAAGCCATTGGTCAATTGGTCGGTGAGGTGCCGATCTTCGGGATCTGCCTCGGGCACCAGCTGCTCAGTCGTGCACTCGGAGGACGGACGTACAAGTTGCCCTTCGGCCACCATGGGGGAAATCATCCTGTTCGGCACGAAGCGTCGGGTCGAATCGAGATCACGAGCCAGAACCACAACTACTGCGTCGACCCAGCGAGCCTCGACGGTCGCGTGGCAGTGACCCATCTCAACTTGAACGATCACACGAACGAAGGGATGCGAGTCCTCGACGCGCCGGCCTTCAGTGTCCAGTACCACCCCGAGGCCGGACCCGGACCGCACGACAGCCGATATCTCTTCGACGAGTTCGCCCGTCTCATGACCGCCCGCCTCACGACGCAGGGAGCGAACTGATGCCCCGCCGTGACGATCTCTCGTCGATTCTCATCATTGGTTCGGGTCCGATCGTGATCGGTCAAGCATGCGAGTTCGATTATTCGGGCACGCAAGCATGTCGAGTCCTGAAGGACGAGGGCTATCGAGTAATTCTCGCCAATTCGAATCCGGCGACGATCATGACCGATCCCGATTTCGCGCACCGTACCTACATCGAGCCGCTCACCTGGGAAGTGGTGGCGCGTATCATCGAGCGCGAACGTCCCGATGCGGTGCTTCCGACGCTCGGGGGGCAGACCGGGCTCAACACGGCCATGGCTCTCCACGAGCGCGGTCTGGTCGGTGTTCCCGGCACTCCAGAACTGATCGGTGCCAATGCCGAGGCGATCGCCACGGCCGAAGATCGCGAAAAGTTCAAGGAGGCGATGATCGAGATCGGCCTCTCGGTTCCGCACAGCGGGATCGCTCACTCGGTCGACGAGGCGCGAACGGTCATGAACGAGATCGGATTGCCGGTCATCATTCGTCCGGCCTACATCCTCGGTGGACGTGGAACCGGTATTGCGTCGTCCCCCGACGAGTTCGAACAACTAGCGCGTCTCGGACTCGAGGCCAGTCCGATCAATGAGATCTTGATCGAAAAGAGCATCGCCGGTTGGAAGGAATACGAACTCGAGGTCATGCGAGACCGAGCCGACAATTGCGTGATCATCTGTTCGATCGAGAACTTCGACCCGATGGGCGTGCACACCGGCGACTCGATCACCGTTGCGCCGGCCCAGACCCTGAGCGACGTCGAGTACCAGCGCATGCGCGACGCGGCTTTCGCGTGTATTCGCCGCGTCGGCGTCGAAACCGGCGGCTCGAACGTGCAGTTCGCAGTCGATCCGGCCACCGGCGAACAAGTCGTGATCGAGATGAATCCGCGTGTGTCGAGGTCGAGCGCCTTGGCATCGAAGGCCACCGGCTTTCCAATCGCAAAGATCGCCGCCAAGTTGGCGATCGGCTACACCCTCGACGAGATCCCGAACGACATCACGAAGATGACGCCGGCCAGTTTCGAACCCACGATCGACTACGTGGTGACGAAGGTGCCGCGTTGGGCGTTCGAGAAGCTGCCCGGTACGTCAGGGGTCCTCGGAACACAGATGCAGAGTGTGGGTGAGGTCATGTCGATCGGACGGACCTTCCCCGAGAGCCTGCAGAAGGCGTTGCGATCGCTTGAACAAGGTCGGGCTGGCCTCAATGCAGATGGCGTCGAGAAGCAGTTCGACGGGATCGGCGACGACGAGCTACTGGCACGGATCGGTGTTCCGACTCCCGACCGGATTTTTCAGATCGGTGAACTTCTGCGGCGCGGTGTGTCGATCGAGGCCATTCATGAGGCATGCCGTGTCGACCCTTGGTTCCTCGATCAGATGTCGATCATCGTCGAAGAACGAACACGACTCGAGTCGATGTCGATCGACGATCTCGACGCGCGCGCTTGGAAGCGAGCCAAGAGACTGGGTTTCAGCGATACGCAGTTGGCATACATGTGGGGCCGAAACGAGGACGAGGTTCGAACGGCGCGGCTCGCATTGGGAGTCGCGCCCACGTACAAGACGGTCGACACCTGCTCGGCCGAGTTCGCAGCCGAAACCCCGTATCACTACTCGACCTACGAGGACGAGAACGAGATTCGCGATTCGGATCGGCCTCGGGTGGTGATTCTCGGATCGGGGCCCAATCGCATCGGCCAAGGCATCGAATTCGACTATTGCTGTGTGCATGCGTCATTCGCCTTGCGCGAGGCCGGCTTCGAGACGGTGATGGTGAATTGCAACCCCGAGACGGTCTCGACCGACTACGACACCTCCGATCGTCTCTACTTCGAGCCACTCACGAAAGAGGACGTCCTGAACGTGATCGATGCCGAGACGGCGGCGTCAGGAGGGCGACCACCGAAGGTGATCGTGTCCCTCGGCGGTCAGACGCCGTTGAAGTTGTCAGGGCAAATTCCCCAGGACCTGATCGCCGGAACCTCTCCGGCCTCGATCGACCTCGCCGAGGATCGCGAGAAATGGAACGAGCTGTGCGATCGACTCCGAGTTCCCCAGCCGCCAGGAGGCACCGCCGTCACTCTCGCCGAGGCCGAGGCCATCGTCGATCAGGTCGGATTCCCCGTCCTCGTGCGTCCGAGCTACGTCCTCGGCGGACGGGCGATGCAGATCGTGCACGATCGCGAACACTTGGCCCGCGCCATGGCCGAGTTGTCCGGTTTCGGAAGTCTGGGCAAAGAAGGCGGTTTGTCGGCCGAACGTCCGGTTCTCGTCGACCGTTTCCTCGAGGATGCGACCGAAGTCGACGTCGACGCCATCCGCGATCACGCGGGAGAGGTGCTCATCGGGGGAGTCATGGAGCACGTGGAAGAGGCCGGTGTTCATTCCGGTGACTCGGCGTGTGCCATTCCTCCACAAACCTTGCCGTCATGGGTCGTGGAGGTGATTCGGGCCTACACCGAAGCCATCGCCGAGGCACTCGATGTCCGCGGACTGATCAACGTCCAATACGCCGTGGCGGGAACGAACGTCTATGTGATCGAAGCCAACCCCCGGGCGAGTCGTACCGTTCCTTTCGTGGCCAAGGCCACGGGTGTGCCTCTCGCCAAGGTCGCCACACGGGTGATGCTCGGCGCGACGCTCGCCGAACTTCGTGCCGAAGGCCTGCTCGTCGAGTCGGTTCTCGACGGAGGGCGTGTCGCCATCAAAGAAGCAGTGCTTCCGTTCAGTCGTTTCCCGGAGGTCGACACCGCACTCGGTCCTGAAATGCGTTCGACTGGTGAAGTAATGGGTATCGACGCCACCTTCGGCCGGGCGTTCTACAAGGCCGAACTGGCGGCCGGAACCGTGTTGCCGAACAGCGGTACCGTCTTTTTGTCGTTGGCCGATTCGGACAAGCCGGCGGGCATCGTCGTCGCCAAACGTCTGCGCGAACTCGGTTTCCTCGTCGCTGCGACCAGAGGTACAGCGGATTATCTGGCTCGGTTCGGCTTGTCGGCCGATCGAACGGTCGACAAGGTGAGCGAACAGGCGGGTGAAACGGCGGTCGACCTCATTGCGAGCGGCGCGATCTCGTTCGTGATCAACACGCCACAGGGACGTGGTGGGCGAACCGACGGTGAAGCCATCCGCAAGGCGGCCAACGTTCACCGTGTTCCGTCGGTCACCACGGTCGAGGCGGCGCTGGCGGCCGTTCAAGGCTTGGCCGAACAGTGGGATCGTCCGCTCGATGTCTGCAGCCTGCAGGAGCACCATGGCCGTTGACACGCGCGTGCGGGTCGGTTCGATCGAGCTTGCGCACGCCGTGATGACGGCGTCGGGAACGTCGGGTCACGGAGCCGAGCTCGGGGCGTATTTCGATCTCTCCACGATCGGCGCGGTGGTTGTGAAGTCGTTGTCGGTCATGCCCTGGGCCGGAAATCCAGCTCCACGTCTTCATCCGCTACGTCACGGCATGATCAATGCCGTCGGGTTGCAAGGACCAGGAGTTGCGGCGTGGTTCGACGAACATCTCGACGTTCTCGCTCGCACCGGCGCTCGCACCGTGGTCAGTCTCTGGGGGAGAAGTGTCGACGAGTACCGACAGGCGGCCGATGTCGTCGCCGAGCGGCTGAGGGCGCCGGGAGCCGAGCATGTGGTGGCCGTGGAGATCAATCTGTCGTGCCCGAACCTGGAAGGCCGGCGCGGAATCTTCGCCCATGACGCCGCCATCTCAGCCGACGTCGTCGATCGCTGTCGGGTGGTCGGCCGTCCGCTGTGGGCCAAGTTGAGTCCGAACACCGATCGATTGGTGGAGGTCGCCGAAGCGGTCCACCACGCCGGGGCCGAGGCGGTGACCCTCATCAACACCGTGGTGGGTCTCGTTCTCGACGATGCCGGAGTGCCGGTTCTTGGCAACGGCGGTGGTGGGCTGTCGGGACCCATGATTCATCCGGTTGCGGTGCGCGCCGTCGCCGATGTTCGTTCTGCGCATCCCGATCTTGCGATTATCGGGGTGGGCGGCGTGACCTCGGGGGCCACAGCCGGCGCCTTGATGCGGGCTGGCGCTTCAGCGGTCCAGGTGGGGACGGCGACTTTCGCCGATCCGAGGGCCTCACGACGGATCGCTGACGACTTGGTCGAATGGGCTGCTGAGCAGGGGTTTTCCCGATTGAGCGAGATCACCGGGGCGCGCGGGCTGTCGCCAGGGGCCGACTATCCACCAGGACCTCGCTGACCAGGAGTAAGTTTCGCCCATGGCAACACCTCCGCAACTCACACCCGAACAGCGCGCGGCGGCGCTGGCCAAGGCTGCTGAAGCTCGGGCCGCTCGTGCCGAGATCAAGGTCAAGCTGAAGCAAGGCACCCTGACGGTCGCCGATGCTCTGGCTTCATCCGATCCCAACGTGGGCAAGTTGAAGGTCGTCTCGCTCCTCGAGAGCTTGCCCGGTCTTGGCAAAGTCAAGGCCCGCAAGATCATGGAAGAGGTCGGGATCGCCGACAACCGCAAGATCCAGGGCCTCGGCGCTCAGCAGAAGAAGACCCTGCTCGAACACCTCGACAAGTGATGCCAGGGGTCGACGCCGACCCGCTTCTTGGACATCGCCCACTGATCATCATCGTGTCCGGCCCTGGTGGGGTCGGAAAAGGCACGATTGTCGACGCGCTGGTGGCGCGCGATCCCGATTTGTTGTTGAGTCGTTCGTGGACGACTCGTGAACAACGGCCCGGTGAATCGAACGAGGCGTATGTCTTCGTGTCCCGGGACGAATTCCTGGCTCATCGAGATGCGGGTGGGTTCCTCGAGTGGACCGAGTTCCTCGGCAATTTCTACGGCACTCCGCAACCTGACTCCTCGGCGACCCGTGATCTCGTCCTCGAGATCGAGGTCGACGGTGCCCAGCAGGTGAAATCTCGTTTTCAGGACTCGTTTCTCATTTTCGTTTTGCCCCCGTCCCGGGATGAGCAACGTCGTCGATTGATCGGTCGAGGTGATCCCGACGACAAGGTGCAGGCCCGGCTGCGCAAGGCCGACGACGAAGAGCCGATCGGGCGGTCCCTCGCCGATCATGTGGTGGTCAACGACGACCTGGAACGAACGGTCGCCGAAATGCTCGAGATCATTGCCGCACGACGTAATACCGGGGGACGGGGCTAGCCTCCGTGTCCGACAAGTTCCGCTGACGTCTCGTAGAACGGTGCCCTGGTGACGACCAACGACTCGATGACCCATCCTGCCCTCGAAAACCTGCTCGACAAGGTCGACTCGAAGTTCAGCCTCGTCACCTTGGCGGCCAGCCGCGCGCGACAGTTGCAGGACTATTACCTGGGTGTGACCTCGTCGAAGACGATTCCGCCGCAGGTGCCGTCGTTGCGCAAACTTCTCAGCCTCAGCTTCGAGGAGATCGCAGCCAACAAGATCGTGCGTATCTCGGGTGACGAGATGCGTGAGCGTGAGGCCGCCGAGGCCGCAGCGCTCGCCGACGCCGAGGCCGCCGAATTGGCGCTTCTCGCCGACCCCGATGCCGCCGAGGGTGACGACGCCTGACGCGTCGCCACGAACAGTCATGACGCGGCCGCTGTCGGGTCGTCGCATCGTTCTCGGTGTGAGTGGCGGAATCGCCGCCTACAAGTCGGTCGAAATATGTCGTCGACTGGTCGATCTCGGCGCTCACGTGGTGCCGGTGATGACGGCGGGAGCCGACAAGTTCATCGGTCGCACCACACTGTCGGCTTTGGCGAGTGAGCCGGTGCAGACGTCGCTCTGGAACGAGACATCACCTATCCCACACACGAAACTCGGCCAGAACGCCGACCTCGTTCTCGTGGCTCCAGCCACCGCTCGGGTGATCGCGGGCTATGCGCACGGCCTGTCGACCGACCTGCTCACGAACGTGCTCATCGCCACGCGGGCGCCGGTCGTCGTGTGCCCGGCTATGCACACCGAGATGTGGGAGCACCCGGCAGTGCAGGACAACATCACCGTGTTGCGTCGTCGAGGGGTGCAGGTGGTCGAACCTGAAGAGGGTCGTTTGGCTGGTGGCGATTCGGGCAAGGGCCGTCTCGCGGCACCTGATGCGGTGGTGAATGCCGTGCTGCGGGTCCTTGGTCCTCGTGATCTGCACGGCCGCCGAGTCTTGGTCACGGCCGGGGGAACCCGTGAACCGATTGACGCGGTGCGGGTCATCGCCAATCGATCGAGTGGCAAGCAGGGGTATGCCGTGGCCGAGGAAGCCCTACGACGTGGGGCAACGGTCACCTTGGTCACCACGGTCGACCGGCCTGCACCAGCGGGAGTCGACGTGGTCGAAGTGGAAACCGCCGCCGAGATGCAGGCCGCGCTCGAAGGTCGAGCATCGCAGTTCGATGTGGTGGTGATGGCCGCCGCTGTCGCCGACTTTCGCCCGGTGGCGTGTGCGTCGGGCAAGATCAAAAAAGATGCGGGTGTTCCCGAGATCCGTCTCGAACCGACCCCCGACATCCTGGCTGGCCTCGGTGAGCGAAAGCCGGCTGGTCAGATCCTGGTGGGCTTTGCAGCCGAAACGTCCGAGCTCGTGGAGAACGCCACCTCGAAAATGCGTCGCAAGAATCTCGACCTCATCGTGGCCAACGATGTCTCGGCTCCGGGTGTCGGATTCCAGTACGACACCAACGCGGTTACCTTCTTGCGACCCGACCAGCCTCTAGAGTCGCATCCGTTGAGCGACAAACGGGACATTGCCCGGGCGCTGCTCGACATCGTCGCTCGACTTCTCGCCTGACGACGGGCGGGCGACATCGCCCGACAACCGACACGTATGGGGAGTTTCATGAGCCGCCACTGGATGTTCACCTCGGAGAGCGTGACCGAGGGTCACCCCGACAAGATGGCCGATCAGATTTCCGACGCCGTCCTCGACGCCATCTTGACGAAGGACCCTCATGCCCGAGTGGCGTGTGAGACGTTGGTGACCACCGGACTGTGTCTGGTGTCGGGTGAGATCACGACTGGCGAATACATCGAGATTCCCGACATCGCCCGACAGGTGATCCGCGAGATCGGTTACGACAACGCCGAATTCGGATTCGACGGTAAGACCTGCGGAGTGCTCGTGGCCCTCGATGCGCAGAGCCCCGACATCGCGCAAGGCGTCGACCGCAGCGAAGAAGTTCGAGGACGCTCGGGAAGCGATGATCTCGACCTGCAGGGTGCCGGCGATCAGGGAATGATGTTCGGCTATGCGTGCAACGAGACGCCGTCGCTCATGCCGCTCCCGATTCATCTCGCCCATCGTCTCGCCGAGCGGCTCACCGACGCCCGCAAGTCCGGTCAGATTCCGTATCTCCGTCCCGATGGAAAGACACAGGTGACCTTCGACTACGAGGACGGCCGACCAGTTCGCCTGCGCACGGTGCTCGTGTCGACGCAGCATCACGACGGCATCGACCGCGATTCGGTCATTCGTCCCGACCTCATCGAGCAGGTGATCCGCCCGGTGATTCCCGAGCAGTTCGCCGGCGACGACTACTCGGTGTTCGTCAATCCGACCGGCAAGTTCGTCCTGGGAGGTCCGCACGCCGACACCGGTCTCACCGGCCGCAAGATCATTGTCGACACGTACGGTGGAATGGGTCGCCACGGAGGGGGCGCCTTCAGTGGCAAGGACCCGAGCAAGGTCGATCGTTCGGCCGCCTATGCGGCGCGCTGGGTCGCCAAGCACGTGGTGGCCTCCGGTGCCGCCGAACGCTGTGAAGTGCAGGTCGCCTACGCGATCGGAATGTCGCATCCGGTGAGCATCCTCGTCGAGACCTTCGGAACCGAAAAGGTGCCTGTCGAGCGCATCGAAGAGGCAGTTCGCGCCACCTTCGATCTTCGTCCGGCGGCCATCGTGCGCGATCTGAAACTCAAGCGCCCGATCTACCGTCAGACCGCGGCGTACGGACATTTCGGACGTGAACTTCCCGACTTCGAGTGGGAATCGCTGTCACGTCTATCCGACTTCACGTCGGCCGTCGGCATCTGAGTCCTCTGGGACGGGTCGCTCGCATCGTTCCCGACGTCACGGGAATCGACAAGACCTTCGACTATCTCGTCCCCGACGAGATGGCGTCCGTCGTCGAACTCGGATCTCGGGTCCGAGTGTCATTGCACGGACGGCGGGTCGGAGGTTGGGTGATCGAACTCCTGGATGCTTCTGACGAGGTGTCGCCCGACGCGCTGAAACCACTCGTCAAGTCGAGTGGGATCGGGCCGAGCGCGGATCTGATCGACCTGGCGCGTTGGGCATCGTGGCGATGGTGCGCCGGTCGGCTTCGCCCGTTCTTGGTGGTCGCATCGCCGCCGGTGGTGGTTCACCGTCCGGCGACCCCTCGTCGCACGGTGGTGCGGGTCGAACCGACGTCGCCGGCGACGTCGTCACTCATTGCCGAAGGGGGCGGTGTACTGCGGCTTCCGCCGACTGCCGATCACCTTCCAGCCGTCCTGTCGGCCGCGCGTGTCGGGCCGGCCCTCGTGGTGTGCCCGTCGGTGGATTCGGCGAGGGTTCTATCGCATCGGATTCGACGGACGGGAGTCTCGGTGGCCCTGATCCCTGAAGACTGGGCACAGGCTCGCGGGGGTGTCGACGTCGTGATCGGGGCGCGCGGGGCGGCGTTCGCGCCGTGTCCCGATCTGGCGGTCGCAGTGGTCCTCGACGAGAACGACGAGTCGTTGCAGGAAGAGCGGTCGCCTACTTGGCATGCACGTGATGTGGTGGTCGAAAGATGTCGCCGGGTCGGCGCGGTCCCCGTTCTGGTGTCGGCGGTGCCGACGCTCGAGGCCTGGGCCGGACTCGGCCGGCGGGGTGAGAACGTGAAGTCACCGGGTCGCGAGCGAGAACGACGTGCGTGGCCCGGCGTGGAAGTCGTCGACCGGAGTGAACAGGAGCCCTGGAGACGAACCCTCGTGTCATCGGAACTCATCGAAGTTCTACGTGACGAGAACATTCGTGTCGCATGCGTGATCAACACCAAGGGAATGGCGCGACTGCTGGCTTGTCGCTCGTGTCGTTCGGTGGCTCGGTGTTCCGAGTGCGATGGCGCCTTGGTGGAGTCGTCGGAAGGTCCCCTCGAATGCTCGCGTTGCGGTTCGACGCGTCCTCGGGTGTGTGCATCGTGCGGTTCGAGCGATCTCGCACGCGTGAAGCCTGGCACAACTCGTCTGCGTGACGAACTCGAACGGGCCGCGCAGCGCACGGTGGTCGAGGTGACGGCCTCCACCGTCGACGTCGACGACACGGCGGCCGACATCTTCATCGGCACCGAAGCAGTACTTCATCGCGTTCGCCGGGTCGATGTGGTCGTGTTCCTCGATCTCGACGCTGAACTACTGGCACCTCGGTACCGGGCTCGCGAGCAGATCTGGACGCTCGTGGCGCGAGCAGCACGGGCCGTTGGGCCGTCGGGTCGAATCCTTCTGCAGACGACTCTTGTCGACCACGACACCGTACGTAGCCTCGCCGCCCTCGATCTCGACGGAGCAGTCGCCGCCGAATGGGAACGTCGGGTGGCTTTGTCGTTGCCACCGGTGAGCACCCTCGCCGTCGTCGAAGGCGACGATCTCGATGAGATTCGCATTGCTTTGTCGACGTACGAGCGCATCGAGGTCGGTCGAGTCGAAGACCACCTGCTGGTCAGAGCCCGGGACGCAACGACACTCGCCGATGCCTGGAACGACATCCGGGTCGCAAGAGACACGAATCAACGACGCCGGACGACCCGCATCGCCGTCGATCCACCACGGATCTAGTGGGTGACTCGAGGTCGGACGTCGAGCAATCGATAGCCGGCTCGCGAACCGAGACGAGCGGTCGCGAATCCCTGTTCGTTCAGCCATCGTTGCAGCGAATCCGAGCCGAGATTCTTCTGGACGACCAGGATCGCCCGACCCGATGGGTTCAGGCGAACGAGCCAACGCAGGAGCATGCCATGGAGCTCGGCCTTGCCGACCTTGATGGGTGGGTTGCTCCAGATCAGGTCGAATCGGAGCGACTCATCGACTTCGTCGGGAGCACGAGTGTCGAGATTCGTCACATCGAGACGACGCGCGTTGTCGTTCGTCAGTTGACGGGCTCGTTCGTTCACGTCGACGGCGATCACACACGCCTCTGGTCGGCGGCGTGAGAGAGCGAGAGCGATCGGGCCGGCTCCACATCCGAGATCGAGAAACACACCGCGCTCGGGTGGGTCAGGTGCGCCGGTGAGCAAGAACTTCGTGCCGGTGTCGAGGCGACCGTGAGAGAAGACGCCGCGATCGCTCCGGAATTCGAAGGCATCGTCGGGAAGCACGACCGTCACCGATCGGGGATCCGACGGTGACTCGGGCGAGTGGTCGAAGTAGTGCGACATCTCGCAAGTAGCCTGGCAGGTATGACGTACGAAATCCGGACTTTCGGCGATCCAGTGCTGGCTGCCAAGGCGGCTGAGGTCACCGACATCGACGGCAAGGTCGTGCGGATCGTCGAGCAGATGTTCGACACGTTGTACGAAACCGAGACAGGAATCGGTCTCGCCGCTCCGCAGGTGGGCATCCAGCGTCAGATCTTCGTCTGGGACATCGAGGGTGAACCCGAGGTCATCTTCAATCCGGTGATCGCCGAATCCGACGGCGAGTGGACGTACGAAGAGGGTTGTCTCAGCATCCCGGGTCTCTACGTCGAGATGGTCCGACCGAAGACCGTGCTCATGACCGGAGTCGACATCGATGGCAACGAGGTGTCGTTCGAGGCCGACGAACTCGAGGCCCGACTCTTCCAGCACGAGCTCGATCATTTGAACGGGGTGCTCATGTTCGATCGCATGCAGCCCGAACAGCGCGAGCAGGCGATCGCCGAGTATCGCCGTTTGGCCGCTCAGGCCGATGCGGCCGTGCCCCCCCGTCGTCTGCGAGCCGAGTGACGCTCGCGCTTGCGCCTTTGCCGATCGGACCGGTCGGTCGGGTGGCCTTCCTCGGAACTCCTGAGACCTCGGCGCTCGTGTTGTCGGGTCTCCTGGCGGGTGGGGTCGACGTGGGGCACGTGATCACCCGTGCCGACAAGAAGCGTGGACGTGGTTCGTCGTTGACGCCGAGTCCGGTGAAGCAGATCGCCGTCGAGCACGGAATTCCGGTGTCGCATCGAATCGACGATCTCCTCCAGCTCGACCCGCCGGTCGAGCTCGGTGTGGTGGTCGCATACGGCGCGCTCGTGAAGGAACACGCGCTGACCCGGATTCCCATGGTGAACTTGCATTTCTCGCTTCTTCCCCGATGGCGAGGAGCGGCACCGATCGAGCGTTGCATCATGGCTGGCGACACCGAGACCGGCGTGTGCCTCATGCACGTCGAGGTCGGCCTCGATACCGGTGGCGTACTGGCGTGCGAACGAGTCGCCGTCGACGATGTCGTGACGGCCGACGAGCTGCGCAATGATCTGGCCCGACGTGGAACGCGACTTCTCGTCGACGCACTGGCGAATGGTCTACCGCCGATCGTTCCGCAATCAGGTGAACCGGTGTACGCCGACAAGTTGACCAACGACGATCGGCACGTGGTCTGGGGCGAATCGGCCGAGATCGTGATCCGTCGTGTGCGCATCGGGGGAGCCTGGACCGAACTCGACGGTGCCCGGGTGAGAATCGGGTCGCTTCGAGCAACCGATGTGTCGTCGTCGCATCCGGCCGGTGAAGGACGAATCGAGGGCGGAAGGCTCGTCGTCGCCACTCGCGATCGCGATGTCGAAATCGTGGCTCTTCAGCCGGAGGGAAGAAAGATGATGCTGGCGATCGATTGGGCCAACGGTCGTCGCGGCGCGCCGATCCGCTTCGCGCCATGACACCGGCGTCCACCGCCCGTGAGTTGGCGATCGAAGCGCTGAGGCGAATCGAAGACGGGGGTGCCTACGCGAACTTGATCGTTCCCCGTCTTCTCGATCGTTCGTCGCTCGAATCCGCCGATCGTCGGTTCGTGACCGATCTGGTCTACGGAACCACACGCCGTCGTCGAGCATGTGACGCGCTGGTCGACCGATTCGCATCGGCACCTCCCGATGCCGAGACACGACGGGTGTTGCGGCTCGGTGCGTACCAGATCGTCTTCGGGGGAGTGGCGCCTCATGCGGCGGTATCGACGACTGTGTCGCTCGCGCCGCGTCGAACCCGTGGATTCGTGAACGCTGTGCTGCGACGTGTGGCGACCACACCCATGGTGTGGCCCGACGAACCCACCCGACTCAGTTATCCGGACTGGATCGTGCGTACCTTCGAGCACGAGTTCGGCGACGAGGCGACCGCGTGTCTCGAGCGAATGAATGAACCGGCTCCGGTGACCCGCCGTCCCGATGGATACGTTCAAGACCTGGGAAGCCAGTGGGTGGTCGAGGCCGTCGGAGCGGAGCGTGGAGATCGGGTGCTCGACGTGTGTGCCGGTCCGGGTGGGAAGGCGACCGCCCTGGCGGCAACCGGCGCTCACGTTGTCGGCGCCGATTCCAATCCCGCCCGAGCTGGTCTGGTGGCGCGGAACGCTTCGGCGTGTGGTGTTCACCTCGACGTGATGGTGGCCGATGCTCGTCGGCCACCGATGCTCGAGTTCTCGTTCGATCGCGTTTTGGTCGATGCGCCGTGTTCGGGCCTCGGCGCTCTGCGACGTCGTCCGGACGCGAGATGGCGGATCGCCGAGTCCAATGTCGATGAACTCGTTCGTCTGCAAGCCGAGATCCTCGAATCGTCAGCTCGCTTGGTGAAGCCGGGCGGTCTTCTCGTGTACAGCGTCTGCACGATCACGGCCCGCGAGTCGATCGGACATCCGACCCCCGACGGATTCGAGATCGTCGGGCGAGAGGTCGAGGGAGTGCCTCGGCTTCGCGACGAATGGGACGAGTACGGTCATGGATTCCGGCTGGCTCCGCATCGCACCGACACCGACGGCATGATTCTCGTCCGGTACCGTCGAACGTCATGAGCATCGGAAACGCCGCCGATCGATTGGTGGCCAAAGTTCTCACCGTGAGCGACGGTGTGGTGCACGGCACGCGGGAAGATCTGTCGGGTGCGGCGCTGGCCGACGCACTCGAACGGGCCGGCTTCGACGTCGTGGAACGAGCGCTCACGGCTGACGGTGCCGACGAAGTGGCGACTGCACTACGTCGACTCACGACTGGTTTCGCCGGACTGGTCGTCACCACGGGGGGCACCGGGTTCGCTCCCCGCGACTTGACGCCGGAAGGAACTCGACGTGTCATCGAACGCGAAGCTCCAGGTCTCGCCGAAGCCATGCGTCTCGTGAATCCGCTCGGTCGCCTGTCCCGCGGTGTCGTCGGCATCGTGGGTTCGTGCATCGTGTGCAACACACCAGGTTCTCCGAAAGGGTGCGTCGAGCAGATCGAGGCGATCGCCGACGTTCTACCCCACGCACTACGACTCCTCGCCGAAACTCCCACGTCCCACGGCAACTGACGCCGGTAACGTAACGGGCGTGTTGCGTCTCGTCGTTCCCAAAGGTTCTCTCGAAAAGGCGACCTTCGAGTTGTTCGAGGCGGCCGACCTTCCGATTCGCCGTTCGTCGAGTGTCGATTACAAGGCCAGCATCGACGATCCGCGCATCTCTGAGGTGCGCATCCTTCGTCCGCAGGAAATTCCCGAGTACGTAGCCGAAGGCTTGTTCGATCTCGGCATCACCGGACGTGACTGGGTCGAAGAAACAGAAAGTGACGTCGAAAGCCTGGGCGAATTGCGTTACTCCAAAGCCACCAGCGATCCGGTGAAAGTCGTGGTGGCAGTGGCGGGCGACAGCGCGGCCCAGTCGGTTGCCGATCTGCCTCAAGGTGTACGCGTGAGCACTGAGTACCCGAGTTTGACCAAGCGGTTCTTCGCGTCACGCGGAATCCAGGCCGACGTTCGACTGTCGTACGGAGCGTCGGAAGCCAAGATTCCCGACATAGCCGACTGCATCGTCGACATCACCGAGACCGGTCGCGCACTACGGGCTGCCGGTTTGCGAGTGATCGACACCATGCTCGTGAGCTACACCGAGATGATCGCCCACCGAGCGTCGGCTGCTGATCCGACCAAACGTCACGCGATGAACCAACTCATGACACTTCTGCTCGGCACGCTCGACGCGCGCGGCAAGGTTCTCGTCAAGTTGAACGTCGGGGCCGACGATCTCACCAAGGTTCTCGGCGTGCTGCCCTCGGCCAAGTCACCGACCATCAGCGAGTTGGCCGGGGGAGGGTTCGCCGTCGAGTCGGTGGTCGAGAAGCGCTCGATCAACACACTCATCCCGGCACTCAAGGACGCCGGTGCGTCCGATCTGCTCGAACTCCCGATCTCCAAGATCGTCGCCTGATCGATCTGTCGTGCCAGCACCTCTTGTTCAGGCCACGGTGATCTCGTTCGACGAGCACGTCGGTCTCGGCGTCGTGCGATCGGGTGACGACCGGGAGATTCCGTTCCACTGTGCCGAAATCGCCGACGGTACGAGGCGGATCGAGGTGGGGGCCAAGGTGCGCTGCGAGGTGCGTCCGAAGTTCGGCCGTCCGGAAGCCTTCGGGCTCACGAGCCTGTGACGCTGGGGCTCACGAGCCTGTGACGCTGGGGCTCACGAGCCTTTGATCTGAACGAAGGCGAGACGGATGTTCGACAACGCATCGGCCAGAACGACGTGGTCGGGTCCGAGGCGGTCGCCGAGACCTTCTACCAGGCAGGCCAGAGCATCGATCGACACGGCGGCCTGATCGAGATTGGCCGGGGACGACGTCAAGTGAATGGCGGCCAATTCGTAGAGGCCCATGGCGTGGTTGACAATCACGACCTCGGCTGGCACCTCGGCCAGCCGCTGGCGAGCCTCGGCCAATGCCTCCATCGATTCGTCGATCGTGTCGTCGATGGCCTCGTCGAATTCAGGGTCTGTCATGGGTTTTCCTCAGCGATCCGGTTACCCTACAAGGCGACAATCGATGAAAAGTGGGGTTCGCCCCCACCTGGCCATCTCGGATGCGTCCAGGTCTTTCGAGTCAGGCGCTTTGGCGGCTGCCCCGGATCGGCTTTTCGTCTGCACGTATCCGATCACCATGGGAGGTAGCCCATTGCACAGGAGTGAACAGCCATAGCACCGCCGCAGAACGAACCCCGCTCCAACGAGCGCATCCGTGCGCGTGAAGTGCGGGTCATCGGCCCCGACGGTTCGCAGCTCGGCATCAAGCCTCTTCCCGAGGCCCAATCCTTGGCGCGTGAACTCGACCTCGATCTGGTCGAGGTCGCTCCGCTCGCCACGCCGCCGGTCTGCCGGATCATGGACTACGGCAAATTCCGCTACGAGGAATCCCAGCGTCAACGCGAAGCCCGTAAGAAGACATCCCACGTCACGGTCAAGGAAGTGAAGTTCCGACCCAAGATCGGCAAGGGGGACTTCGACACCAAGGTTCGCCACGTGCAGGAATTTCTGGAGGGCGGACACAAGGTGAAGGTCACCTTGCAGTTCCGTGGTCGCGAAATGGCTCACCCCGAACTCGGCAGCAAGATTCTCGACGGAGTCATCGAACAGGTTGGCGAGATCGCCAAGGTCGAGACTCAAGCCCGACTCGAAGGTCGCAACATGACCCTCGTGCTGGTACCCGAGAAGAAGGCCAAGAAGACTTCCACCGGATCGTCCAACACCTCGAAAGCCGAAGCGCCCGTCGCCGAGGCCACCGATACCTCGGCTCCCGCCGGAACCGAGAACTGACAGAAAGAAGCCCGATATGCCCAAGATGAAGACGAGCAAGACCGCAGCCAAGCGTTTCCGTAAGACCGGAACCGGCAAGCTCCGTCGTCTGCAGCAGAACCGCCAGCACCTCTTCGAGAAGAAGCCGTCCACCCGGACGCGTCGTCTCGACGGTCTGGTCGATGTCCACCCCGGTGACGAAAAGAAGATCAAGCGCCTCCTCGCCGAGCGCTGATCCACGTCGTCCACCCGTTCCCCATCACGTAGTTCCGAGAAAGGAGAGTTCCCATGGCCAGAGTGAAGCGAGCCGTCGGAGCCAAGAAGAAGCGCCGCCAGGTCCTGGAGCGCGCCAAGGGTTATTACGGCAACAAGAGCCGTTCGGTGCGCGCCGCCAACGAGCAGGTGATGCGAAGTGGCCAGTACGCATTCCGCGACCGCCGCGCGAAGAAGGGCGAGTTCCGTCGCCTCTGGATTCAGCGCATCAACGCCGCATGCCGTCTGAATGACATGAGCTACAGCCGATTCATCGCCGGATTGAACGCCGCCGGGATCGAAGTCGACCGCAAGATCCTCGCCGATCTCGCCGTGACCGATCCGGCTGCTTTCTCGAAGCTGGTGTCGGCGGCCAAGGCCGCGCTGGGCTGACGGAGCCTGCGTGGGACTCGGTCTCACCAATCAACACGTTCGACGTCTGCGGCGCCTCATAGGGCGCCGCAGTGCGCGTCGTGACGAAGGTGTACTCATCGTCGAAGGAGCGATTCTCGTGCGCGAGGCCGTCGCCGCCGGCTGTCGCGTCGAGTGCCAGTTCGTGGCGCCCGGGGTCGAACCCGTGGTCGGAGGGGGCATCGTTCACGAGCTCGATCCGGGTGTGATCGACAAGGTGACCGACACCGAGACACCCCCTGGCATCGTCGCCATCGTCGAACATCGGCTGGGCTCGATCGACGACATCGTCGAGAAGTCCTTCGTCCTGGTAGCCGACGCGATCGCCGATCCGGGCAACCTCGGCACTCTCATGCGTTCGGCCGAAGCGGCCGGAGTCGACGCGGTGGTGGTCACGAGCGGCACGGTCGACGCGTCGAGTCCAAAGACCGTGCGCGCATCAGCTGGCGCGATCTTCCACGTACCGATCGTCGAAGTCGAGTCGTTGACTGACGTGAAGCAGGGCGGGTTCACCACCTACGGCACATCGTCGCATCGAGGGATCGACCATCGCGCCGTCGCTTACGCCGAGCGGACGGCCATCGTGATCGGCAACGAAGCCCACGGCATCGCCGCGGACGCGCCGATCGACGAGTGGATCACCATTCAGCATCTCGGTCGCTCGGAGTCGTTGAACGCGGCCATGGCCGGAACTCTCGTTGCCTTCGAAGTGGCTCGTCATCGTCGCGGCCCCTCCGGTACCGTGACTCCGTCATGATCGCCGCCATCACCTCCGCCCGAGACGAAGCGCTGGCCCGTGTCGCCGCGGCATCGTCGGTCGACGAGATCGCCCGACTCGACGCGGAGTTGCTCGGCAAGAAAGGCGCCTTGGCGGACCTCAAGGCCGGACTTGGGAAGTTGGCGACCGTCGACGAGAAGAAGGCAGCCGGTGCGGCCGTCAACGAGGCGATGACAGCGGTCGAAGCCGCCCTGGCCGAGCGTCGCCATGATCTCGGACGCGCCGAACGAGAGATTCAGCTCGCCGCCGAGGCTCTCGACCTGACTGAGTACGTCACGGCGCCTCGGCGCGGACGTGCACACATCGTCACCCAGGCGTGGGAGCGTCTGGAGGACGTCTTCGTGGGGCTCGGTTTTCAAGTGGCCGAAGGGCCCGAGGTCGAGACCGACTGGTACAACTTCGAAGCACTCAACATGCCTCCGTCGCATCCGGCGCGCAGCATGCACGACACGTTCTACGTCGATCACGGGGCTCCCGGCAGCACGGTGCTGCGCACGCACACCTCGCCGGTCCAGATCCGGGTGATGCAACTGGTGCAGCCACCCATCTACATGGTGATGCCTGGGCGAGTGTTCCGTAACGAGACCACCGACTCGACGCACCTGGCGGTCTTCCACCAGATCGAAGGTCTGGTGATCGATCGCGGTATCACGCTGGCTGACCTGGCCGGCACCATCGACACGTTCACCAAGGCCTTCTTTGGTACCGACTTCGGCAGTCGACTGCGCCCCTCGTACTTCCCGTTCACCGAGCCGTCGGCTGAGTTCGACATCCGAACACCGAAGGGCGAATGGCTCGAGTTGGGCGGTTGCGGCATGGTGCACCCCAACGTGTTGCGTGCGGGTGGCCTCGATCCGGAGGAATGGAGCGGTTTCGCCTTCGGCTTCGGAATCGATCGCATGGCCAAGGAGCGTCACGGCGTGGGCGACGTGCGCGAGATGTACACCAACGACATCCGGTTCATCGAGCAGTTCTGACATGAAGATCGTCGACTCCTGGATTCGAGAACTCGCGGCCTTGCCGGCCGACGCAACCGTCGACGCCGTCGCCGACACCTTGTCTGACGTCGGCCTGGCGTGTGAGAGCGTCGACCGTGTGGGGGCCACGGTGGCGGGTGTGATCACGGCTCGCGTGGTGAAGACCGAACGCCATCCTGATGCCGCCAAGGTGCACCGCGTATTCCTCGACATCGGTGATGGAGCCGAGCACCATGTGTGGTGCGGCGCCTTCAACATGGAGTCCGGTGACGTGATTCCGTGGGCCACACCCGGAACGTCCATGCCTGACGGTCGCCTCATCGAGACCAAGCCCATTGTCGGCATCCCGAGTGAGGGCATGTGCTGTTCGGCGCGTGAGCTCGGTCTGGGTGACGATCACGGCGGCATTTTGATTCTCGACCCGAACACGCCGCTCGGTGTGCCGTACGGCGACGCGCTCGGACTCGCCGAAGAGACCGTGTACGACCTTGATGTGCTCCGTAACCGCCCCGATGCCTACGGCCATGTGAGCGTCGCTCGTGATCTGGCAGCACGTTTCGGAGTTCCGTTCCACGCGCCGTCCGGTCGTGTGGTGGCCGACGGTCCGTCGCGATCGGCCCCGGTCGAGATCGTCGACGGCGATCGGTGTCCTCGATTCACGAGCATCGTGTTGTCGGGGGTGTGTGTCACCGAGTCGCCCGACTGGATGAAGAGCCGTTTGTCGGCGGCCGGTATGCGTCCGATCAACAATGTGGTCGACGTGAGCAACTATGTGATGCTCGAGACCAACCAGCCCAATCACGCCTACGACTTCGACACCTTGGGTGGTGGAGGGTTCCGCATTCGGGTGGCTCGCGACGGAGAGACGATGATCACGCTCGATGGTGTCGAGCGCGCCCTCACCTCCGACGATCTGCTGATATGCGATGCCACCGATCGCCCCATCGGCATCGCTGGGATCATGGGTGGTCAGAACACCGAGATCAGTGACACCACGACAGTGGTGGCCCTCGAAACAGCGTATTTCGAACCGCTCGGCGTCATGAAGAGCGTGCAGCGTCTGGCTCTACGAAGTGAAGCTTCGGCGCGTAACGAACGGGGTATCGATCCACTCGGTGTCGAATCGTCCATCGCGCGTTTCGTCGAACTGCTGCGGCTCACCTGCCCCGAACTCGTCGTGCACGACGGGTTCGTCGATGCGTGCACGTCGTCGATGCCGGTGGCACCGACGATCACCGTTCGTCCGAGTCGGGTCGGCGCACTGCTCGGGCGCGAGTTCACTGCCGGAGAGATCACGGCACTCATCGAACCCATCGGTTTCGAATGTACGACCGACGGCGAGAATCTGGCTGTCACCGTTCCGTCGTGGCGACCCGACTGCACTCTCGAGATCGACCTCGTTGAAGAAGTCGCCCGACTGTTCGGGTACGACCGCTTCGGTAAGACGGTTCCGAAGTCCACAGTGCCGGGCGGATTGTCGCCCGTTCAACAGCGACGTCGACGAGTGCGCGACGTACTGCTCGGAGTCGGCGCGAGCGAGGCCATGCCGTACCCGTTCCTCGCCGACGGCGATCTCGCATCAGCGGGCCTGTCCACCGATGCCGTGCGCCTGGTCAATCCGCTCGTGGTAGGTGACGACGTATTACGTACGTCGCTTCGCCCCGGACTCCTGAAGGCGTTGGCGTTCAACGAGTCGCATCGGCGCCCGAGTGTTGCTCTCTTCGAAGTCGGTCGCGTGTACCCGCCGAGTGACGACGTGCTCCCGGCCGAGCACGAATCGTTGTGCATGGTGATCGCCGGAGCCGAGGCACCACGTGCAGTTGGCGTGTGGCGCGAACTGGCCGCCGCCATGGGATGGGGAGCCCGACTCGATCAGTCGAAGGTTCCGCCCGGTCTGCATCCCACGCGGTCAGCCACCTTGTCGGCGGGTCGAGACGTCGTGGGAGCGGTGGGAGAAATTCACCCCGATGTACTCGACGCGTTCGATGTGACCGAGCGAGTAGCGATCCTCGAGTTGAACCTGTCGATTCTGCTCGCCGCCGAACCCAAGGTGGCGCAGTGGAAGGCGACATCGCGCTTCCCGTCGTCCGATGTCGATCTGGCGTTCAATGTGCCGTCGCCGGTCACCGCCGAGAAAATCGACAAGGCGTTGCGGCAGTCGGCAGGGTCTCTTTTGGTGTCGCTCGAATTGTTCGACGTGTATCGCAGCGATGTGGGGGCCGAGTCACGGAGCCTCGCCTACCGTCTCCGACTGCAGGCAGCCGATCGCACACTGACCGATGCCGACATCGCCGCTGTGCGCGACAAATGCATCTCAGCCGCCACCAAACTCGGTGCCGTCCTGCGTTCCTGATCCGGTCAGTTGACCGAGGGGTCGGCGGGCGCCGATGCCATCCACGACACGCGCCCCGGCTGGCGAGCCATCACGTCGGACCACAGATTTTGGGGAGTCTCAGTGAATACGTCGTCGGCCTCGGCGGTCGCGACGATCCATACGCCAGCTTCGAGTTCGCCGTCGAGTTGTTGGGCGCCCCACCCGGCGTACCCGTGGAAGATGCGAACGGCGAGCGGTCTCGGATCGAGCACTACCGGATCCCGATCGAGCTCGACCGCGTCGATGGTGCCGTCGTCCAAACGACCGAGAGCTATGAGGGCCTGGCGGTCCACCGGTCCGCCGTCGAAAACCACCGCCGGATTAGCAAGGAGGGGGTTCCAGTCCTCGAACTCCATGTCGATCGATTCGCTGACTCGATTGATGACGACGCCGAGGGCGCCGCTTTCGTTGTGCTCGAGCATGAAGACGACCGAGCGATCGAAGTTGGGGTCACCGAGCGGGGGAGCGGCCACGAGCAGTCGACCCTTGGTGGTAGGGAGGGGAAATCCCGCCATCGGGCCATGTTGTCAGCCCAAGCCCGATGACGGGTGACGGGGCGGGGACCAATCGTTGTATTGCCATGCATGGTTCCGTATGATCATTCGCTATGTCATCGCGGACCCACTCCGTCGCCATCTTGGGTGCGTCGGGCTACACCGGCGCCGAGCTTCTCCGTCTGGTCGCTCAGCATCCAACCTTCGAGCTGGTGATGGCCACCGGCGACACCCAGGCCGGGTCACCCGTCGCCACGCTGTACCCGAGCCTGGCGGCCCGCTACCCCGACCTCGTGTTCGCTCCGAACGACCCGTCGTCATGCGACGGAGTTGACGTCGTATTCCTCGGACTGCCACACGAGGCGAGTCTCGAGGTCGTCCCACGACTGCAGGGCAAGGTCGGCTGCATCGTCGATCTGTCGGCCGCCTTTCGTCTGAAGGATGCATCGGCCTACCCCGAGTACTACGGATTCACGCACGATCGAATCGACATCTTGTCGAGCGCTGTCTACGGATTGCCCGAACGTCATCGTGACGCGTTGGTGGGCGCGAGGCTCGTCGCCACGCCGGGTTGTTACGTCACGGCGGCCACTCTCGCCGTCGCGCCGCTTGTGGACGCCGGCTTGATCGACACGTCGTCGGTGATCGTCGACGCGGCCAGCGGAGTCTCGGGAGCCGGGCGGGCACCCAAGCACACCAACCTCTTCTGCACCGTCGACGAAGACGTGAATGCCTACGGACTCCTCAACCATCGGCACACGCCCGAGATGCAGGAGCAGATCGGTGCCACCGTGCTCTTCACGCCGCATCTCGTACCCATGAATCGCGGCATTCTCGCCACGTGTTACGCCCGGCCGGCTGCCAGCTCGTCACTGTCGACGGGCGTACTGATGGATGCTCTGCGTGCCGCTTATGCGAACGAGCCGTTCGTCGTCGTACGCAACGAGCCGCCATCAACCAAAGCAACCCTCGGCTCGAACGCCGTGCACGTCACGGCCCGCTTCGACGAACGCACCGGCAACGTGATCGTGATCAGTGCTCTCGACAACCTGTGCAAGGGTGCATCGGGCGGAGCCGTTCAGGCAGCCAACGTTGCACTCGGCATCGACGAAACGGCCGGACTCACGGCCGTGGGGGTGTATCCATGAATCTCGAACGTTCTGAGCAGGCCGAAGTTCTCATCGAGGCCCTTCCCTACATCCGGCGTTTCGCCGATCAGATCGTGGTCGTGAAGTACGGCGGCAATGCGCTCGCCGGCACGTCCGACGACGACGCGCTCGCGCATTTCGCTCAGGACGTCGTGCTCATGCGTCTCGTCGGACTGAAGCCGGTGGTCGTGCACGGTGGCGGGCCGCAGATCAGTGAACTCATGAATCGCCTCGGCAAGACCGCCGAATTCCGCAACGGGCTTCGGGTCACCGACTCCGAAACGGTCGACATCGCGCGCATGGTGCTCATCGGCCAGGTCAATCCGCAGATCGTCGCCGCCATGAACGTGCACGGCAACTATGCCGTCGGAGTGAGCGGCGAGGACGCCGGACTCATTCGGGCCGAGGCGCGCGACCCTGAACTCGGTTTCGTGGGCGATGTCGCCGGTGTCAACCCGGCGATTCTCACGCGTCTTCTCGACGACGAGTTCATCCCGGTGGTCGCGACCATCGGCACTGACGCGAAGGGGCAGGCCTACAACATCAACGCCGACACCGTGGCCGGAGCCATTGCCGAGGCACTCGATGCCGAGAAGCTCGTGTATCTCACCGACATCGATGGTTTGCGGCGCGTGGTCGGCGATCCGTCGAGTCTGATTCGGCAGACCACACCCGACGAGCTCGACGCGCTCATGACCGATGGCACCATCGCTGGCGGAATGATTCCCAAGGTCGAGAGCTGCGTGCATGCGGTCCAGAACGGTGTGAGACGGGCTCACGTTCTCGACGGTCGCATTCCGCACGTGTTGTTGCTCGAGTTGTTCACCGATGCCGGTATCGGAACGATGGTGGAGGTGCCGTCATGAGTGCCCATGCTTTCGACACGCGAAATCTGGATCATTGCCCGTTCATCCCCGTGTTCGGGGCGCCGTCGATCATGTTCGAACGCGGCTCCGGAACGGAACTCTGGGACGTCGACGGCAAGCGGTACCTCGACTTCTTGTCGGGTATCGCCGTCGTCTCGCTCGGCCATGCCAATCCGGCGATCGTCGCCGCCGTGCAAAAGCAGGCCGAGATGCTCATGCACGTGAGCGGGTTCTTCGCCAACCCCACCGCGACCGACGCCGCAGTTGCGCTGAACGCGCTTCTCGCCGACGCCACCGGGCACCAGGGGCAGGTGTTCTTCTGCAACAGCGGTGCCGAGGCCAACGAAGCGGCCATCAAGTTGGCTCGTAAGTTCGGCGGTCGGGGTCGGTATGGAGTGGTGAGTGCACTCGGCAGCTTCCACGGTCGAACTCTCGCCGCTTTGGCCGCAACCGGTCAGCCGGCCAAACACGAGCCGTTTCAGCCCATGCCCGACGGATTTCGTCACGTGCCGTTCGGTGATCTTGCGGCGCTCGAAGCCTCGATCGACCCGACAGTGGCAGCAGTTCTGCTCGAGCCCGTTCAGGGCGAAGGCGGTGTCGTTCCGGCCACCACCGAATATCTGCAAGGTGTTCGGCGGTTGTGTGACGAGCGCGGACTTCTCCTCATGATGGACGAGGTCCAGACCGGTTTCGCCCGCACGGGCACATGGTTCGGATTCGAACACGCCGAGATCGCGCCCGACGTCGTCACCATGGCCAAAGGAATGGGCAACGGTTTTCCGGTCGGGGCGATCTGGGCTCGTCGAGATGTGTCGACTCTCTTCGTTCCGGGTGACCATGGATCCACCTACAGCGGCAATGCCATGGCCGGTGCCGTCGTGGCTGCGGTGATCGCTGAGATGCAGCGCATCGATGCGCCACGACTTGCGTACGAAAAGGGCGAGTACTTGGCTACCGCTCTCACGACCACCCCCGGCGTCGTCGAAGTGCGGGGTCACGGGCTCCTGCGCGCCGCTGACCTAGGTGTCGGACGTGACGCCAAAGCGGTGTACGCCGAACTGTTGTCACGAGGCCTCGTCACCAACGCCGTCAATGCCACGTCGCTGCGACTCGCGCCTCCGATCACCACGTCTTACGAACAGATCGACGAAGCGGTCGCCCTCATCGCCACCGTGCTCACCGAAGGAGTCGGATCGTGAACCTCCTCGACATCACCGATCTCGGACCGGACGGACTGCGGGCCGTGCTCGATCTCTCGACTCGTCCGATCAAGAAGCTGGGCCGGCCCCTCGAGGGTCGGGGAGTCGCGCTCGTCTTCGAGAAGCCGTCCAACCGAACTCGTCAGAGTATGGAAGTCGCCGTGTTCCAATTGGGCGGACATCCCGTCTACACGCGCGGTGAGGAAGTCGGCTTCGACGCCCGCGAACCCGTCGAGGACATCGCGCGAGTCATGGCGGGTTACCACGGGCTGTTGGCGGCACGTGTGTTCCGGCACGACGTCGTCGTCCGACTCGCCGAGGCCAGTTCGGTGCCGGTGATCAACATGCTGTCCGATCATTCGCATCCTCTCCAGGGCTTGGCTGACGCGCTCACCATGCTCCAGGAGTTCGGATCGCTGAAGGGTCGCACAGTTGCTTGGGTCGGCGACTACAACAACGTGGCTCGATCGCTCGGTGAGGTGTGCAGCTATCTCGGAGCACACATCCGTTTCGGTTGTCCCGACGGATACTCGGCTCCTGACGAAGATGTGCAGAGATTCCTCGACATGGGAGCTCCGTCGGTTGAGTCGTCGGCCGACCCGATGGCGGCAGTCGTCGGAGCTCAAGCCGTGCACACCGACACGTGGGTCTCGATGGGACAAGAGGCCGAGAAGGCGGAACGGCTCGCCATCTTCGGCGGCTACACCGTGACGGACTCGATGATGGCCAAGGGCGCATCAGATGCGATCTTCATGCACTGCCTGCCGGCCTACCGCGGTCTCGAAGTCGACGCATCGGTGATCGACGGGGCGAGCAGTCGAGTGATTCAGCAGGCGCACAACCGCCTCCATTCGGCGCGGGGTGCCATGGCCTACGTCCTCGGGGGTGCCTGATGGCTGCCAAGGCCCAGCGTCAGCAGTTGATCAGCCGATTGATCGGACAGCACGCGATTTCGAATCAGCCCCAGCTCGTCGAACTGCTCGCTGCTGAAGGTCTGGTCGCCACGCAAGCCACGGTGTCTCGCGACCTCGACGATCTCGGGGCGGTGAAGGTGAGAGTTCCAGGTGGAGAGAGCGTGTACGCGATCCCTGAATTCGCTCCGGCGCGCATCGCGCCCGAAGATCAACTTCGTCGGGTGCTCGGCGAGTGGGTGGCCGAAGTTCGACACAGTGGTTCGATGGTCGTCGTTCGCACGCCACCCGGTTGCGCGCACGTCGTCGCATCGGCGCTCGACCGCAGCGCGCTCGACGGTTTGCTCGGAACCGTCGCCGGTGACGACACGATCTTCTGCGTCGCCGACGAGAAGCAGGGTGGCGAAGCCCTCGCCGACACGTTGCGAGATCTGGCCGGTCTGGTCAGAGAGAAAGTGAGACGAGGATGAGCGCCACGACACCAGACAACGGCAACACCTTGTGGCACGGCCGCTTCGCCGGCGGACCGTCCGACGAACTCATGGCCTACACGGTGAGCCTTCCGTTCGATCGGCTGCTGTGGCGTGAAGACGTCGCGTGTTCGCGCGCCCACGTGAAGGGTTTGGCGCACGTCGGCATTCTCACCTCCGACGAACGCGATGCGGTCCTCGACGCCCTTGCGACCGTCGAATCCGAGATGGCCTCGGGCGATTTCGCGTTCGTCCCGTCCGACGAAGACATCCATACTGCAGTCGAGAGGCGGGTGACCGAGATTTGCGGGGCCGCCGGAGCCAAACTGCACACTGGGCGTAGTCGAAACGACCAGTCGGTCACCGGCTTCCGCTTGTGGTGCAAGACGCAGATGCCTCAGGTGGCCCGCCGAGTGATTGCACTGCAGGAATCACTGCTCCGCCGGGCCGACGAAGCGGTGGCCAAAGGTGCATACCTTCCCGGTTACACACACGTTCAGCGCGCCCAGCCGGTGATGTTGGCCCACCATCTCATGGCCCACTGCTGGGCGCTCGGCCGAGACGTCGATCGTCTGCTCGACGCGTTCGGCCGCGCCGACGTGTCACCCCTCGGAGCCGGCGCGCTCGCCGGCTCGTCGTTACCTCTCGATCCTGAATGGACGGCACGCGAGCTCGGTTTCACGACCGTCTTCGACAATTCCCTCGACGTCGTCAGCGACCGCGATTTCGCAGCCGAGTTCCTCTTCGCGTTGTCGATGATCGCCGTACATCTGTCGCGTATCGGTGAGGAATGGGTGCTTTGGACCAGCGAGGAGTTCGGATTCGCCACGCTCGACGACGCCTATGCGACCGGGTCGTCGATGCTGCCTCAGAAGAAGAACGCCGACATCGCCGAACTGGCTCGAGGTAAGGCGGGACGGGTCATCGGAGGGCTCACCGGTCTCCTTGTGACATTGAAGGGTTTACCCCTCTCGTACAACCGCGATCTTCAAGAGGACAAGGAGCCCCTCTTCGACGCAGTCGAACAGGTGTCGCTCGGACTGGCGGCGATCGACGGAATGATTGCGACCGCGACGTTCCGCTACGAGAACATGCAGGACGCCGCCGATGCGCCGACAATGGCGGCCACCGATCTGGCCGAGTTCCTCGTCCGGTCCGGTGTGCCGTTCCGCGACGCCCACGCCGTGGTGGGTGCTTTGGTTCGACGAAGCCTGGCCGGCGAAGGAGCCCTTGTCGATCTGGTCGCAGCCGAGCCGACCCTCGGCCCAGCAGCGGCCCGACTCGTCGCGCCTGGTGTCGGTGTCACGATGCGCACGACTCGCGGCGGAGCCGGGCCCGACGTCGTGAAGGATCAGCGGGCCCGACTCGAGCATCGACTCGCCGCGTGGCGGTCAGCGGTCGAGCAGGCCTCACGGTGAACGCTCGGCTCTTCGGTGAGGTCGTGGTGACGATGCTCGTGATTCTCGACCCGCCGGGCAACGTCCCCATCTTCCTCGCCGTCACCCGTCGTCTCACGCACAAGGAACGTCATCGGGCGGCGTACCTCGCCACGGCCACGGCCTTCTTCGTCATCTCGATCTTCGCGGTGTTCGGCCGAACGGTCCTCGACTACCTCAATGTGTCGGTTCCCGCTCTGCAGATCTCGGGTGGACTTCTGCTCCTCCTCGTCGCCCTCCAACTTCTCTACGGACAGGGCTCCGGAGAGGACGGATACGTGGAAGCCACACCCGAACAGCGGACGTCGATCGCCATGGTTCCCCTCGGCACTCCGCTCTTGGCCGGACCGGGAACGATCGTCGCGACGATCGTGTTCTTCAGTCGAGCTGATGACGCGGCCGAGTGGTTCACCGTAGTGGCCGGAATTGCGCTCGCCATGCTCGTGACTCTGCTCGCCCTGCGATTCAGCGGTCTGCTGCAGAAGATCGCCCGACCGACTGGGATCTTGCTCCTCGCGCGCGTGGCCGGCATGATCCTTGCCGCGGTCGCTCTCCAATCGATGATCAACGGCGTGCTCGCTGTCGTCGACGAGGCGAGGTTCGGCTGATGGGGTACTCCCAGCAGATCCGCGTCCGCTATGGCGAGTGCGACATGCAGCGTGTGGTGTTCAACCCGAACTACTTCGTATATTGCGACGACGTCATGGACTGTTGGACGAGGCTGGCACTCGCCGACGAGTTGGCCGCGGCTGGCACCACCACCGATCTGCACGCGATCGGTTTCGACTTCATGTTGAAAAAGGCCGAGATGACGTGGTTCTCTCCGGCGCGCTACGGCGACACGATCGACGCACGTGCCGACGTATCGCGGTGGGGCTCCACGAGTTTCGACGTGACGATCGATGGGGCAGTGGAGGACCGGCCCGTGTTCGAGGCTGTGATCACCTATGTGAGCATCGATCCCCAGAGTCAACGCCCGGCACCGATTCCCGACGTCGTGCGCGCGGCCTACGAACGCGACCTGTAGTCACGTCGTCACAGCCAGCGAAAGCCACGTCCGTGGTAGCCGACTTCGGCCAGACGACGCTCGATCGGGTCGCGACTGCCATCGTAAACAGTGACTCGCACGTCGGCCGTCGTTCCGGCTGGTTCCATACGCAACCAGAGCACCGGCGCGTCCCGCGAGACACGTGCTTCGGCCAGAGCGTCGCGAACGCCGTTGCGCACCTCGGCCGACAGGTATTGCCAGACGATCGAGTGGAAGACGACTCGAGGAAGGGACGTGTCGTCGGCGAGACGTTGGCGAAGGAAGTCGTCGGCTGAACACCTGTCGAGTTCAATACCGGAGGCCTTCGAAAGGTCGATGGCGGCGCGAAGGCGTTCGAAGCGCTCGGTCTGATCGGGCCAAACGAACGACAAGAGACGAAGTGAGTTCTCAGGATCGTGGACGTCGAGCGGATACGGGTCCGCCCCAGAGATGCGGCGGCAGATCGCTGGTTCGCCGACGATCGGCGGGGGCGCGGCGAACCACGATGGATCGAAGTGGACCGATGACGTCGGGTCGCCCAGGGCTCCCGTCTCGCACGTGGCCCCGTACTTCTCGAAATGGAGGTTGAGTCCGGCACTCGCGCCGATCTCGATCCAATCGAGATCGGACACGCCGAGAGTCGTCACCCAGTGGACGAACGAGAGTGGCACCAAGCTTCGTCCCACCTCGTTGGTCTGCACCTGATTGCCGAGTTCGACGTCGATCTCGCTTCGGTGGGCGTCGACGACGGATTCGATCACAGCGAGAGGAATCGACGACCCGTCGCCACCGCAAGAGGGAAAGCGGGTCGCCAGGTCGGGCGAGTCGCCGCGTAAGGCGATCCGATGGACGGCCCCGAGGAGGCGAAGGGGGAGAGCATCGTGCATAGGTCGCTCGGGGCGGGAAGCCAGCAGCCGTCCGATCACGCCACCGTTTTGTGTGTCGATAGTGAGTGCATCGAGCAGGTCGCCGTATTGATGGGATCCGAGCACTCGACAGGCTTCGGCTTGACGTTCGAGAGCTCGAGCGACGTTCTGGATTCGCTCGTCCTCGCGTTGCACGCCTCGACAGTATCGAATTCGTAATTCGTGGATTCGCTCGAGCAACCCTGGGAGAATGAATCCCTATGCCGGATTCCTCTTTGCTCGCCGATCTCGATGCACGCGGGCTCGTCCACGATTCGACCGATCGGGCCGCACTCGACGCCCGCTTGTCGGGAGGACCCATCGGTGTGTACGTCGGCTTCGATCCCACGGCGGATTCGCTGCACGCCGGAAACCTTCTCGGACAGGTCATGTTGCGGCGATTCCAGTTGGCTGGTCACCGTCCGGTGGTTCTGGCCGGAGGGGCCACCGGCATGGTCGGCGATCCGGGTGGTCGCAGCGAAGAGCGCAATCTCCTCGATCGAGACACGTTGCGTCACAACGTCGCGCAAGTGAAGAAGCAACTCGAGAAGATCCTCGACTTCGACGGACCGAACGCCGCGCGTCTTGTCGACAATGCCGATTGGACGGCGCCGATGAGTGCGCTCGACTTCCTGCGTGACGTCGGCAAGCACTTCACGGTCAATCAGATGGTTGCCAAGGAGTCGGTTCGTGCTCGTATGGAGAGTGAATACGGCATCTCGTACACCGAGTTCTCGTACATGCTTCTTCAGGCGAACGATTTTCGACATCTCTGCGAACATGAGAACGTCGAGATGCAGATGGGCGGTTCCGATCAGTGGGGAAACATCACCGCCGGCATCGAGTTGATTCGTAAGCGATTGCAGATGTCGGCCTTCGGCCTCACTTGGCCGCTTCTCACACGTACCGACGGAGCGAAGATGGGCAAGTCTGTGCACGGGGCGTTGTGGCTCGACCCCGACAAGACGAGTCCATATCAGTTCCGGCAGTACTGGATTCAACTGCCCGACGACGACGTCGAGCGCTTCATGCTGCAGCTGACGTTGCGTGGTGTCGACGAGATCGCGGAGATCGTGACCGAACACCGAGCCGATCCGGGTAAGCGTCTTGCACAACGCGCCCTGGCCGCTGACGTGACATCGCTCGTGCACGGCGGGGCGGCCGAACGTGCGGCGGCCGAAGCGGCCGACGTGTTGTTCGGTGGTGATCCGACGGCGGCATCTGCTGATGCATTCGATGCAGTGGCTCGCGAAGTGCCGTCGTCGAATGCGACCCGCGAATCGCTCGACGACCTGATCGGGTCACTCGTGGCGTGTGGTCTCGCCTCGTCGAACAGCGACGCCCGTCGCACACTTGGCCAGAAGGGTTTCCGTGTGAACGGTGTCGTGATCGACGAGACGTTCGATCTCCGTGAGGCCGTGCCGTTACACGGAACATTCCTCCTGCTCCGACGAGGCAAGACCCAACATCACCTCGTGGTGTTGGCAGGGTGACCGACCCGGCTCAGGGCCCAGAAGTGGTCCCGCGAATAGTCCCGCCGAAAAACTCGAAAAAATCCCGTCCGACCAGGTTGACGCTCCCTCAGGTGGTCGCTAGATTTGCCCTCCGCCCAAGAACCCAGTGGGTTCGAGGATGAGGCACCGCCCCCGCTCGTCGGGAGAGTGCCCGAGCTACGGCTCCTTGAAAACGGAAGAGAAGACTGAACGCCAGTGCGGGCAGGACGGCCATAGGCCGGACCTGTCTGTCAATTCATTTATACAAATCAATGGCCGGCACAGCCGGTCGAGCGGATCGGGTCTCGGCACTCGAGGGTTATTCCCCCACGAGGAGACTCACTCGCCAAAACGAACGCAGCGTCGACTTCGGTTGACGTCATGTTCTTGACGGAGAGTTTGATCCTGGCTCAGGACGAACGCTGGCGGCGTGCTTAACACATGCAAGTCGAACGGGGTCCATGGAGTAGCAATACTCCGGAAGACCTAGTGGCGAACGGGTGCGTAACACGTGAGAAACCAACCCCGGTCTCTGGGATAACAGGTGGAAACACCTGCTAATACCGGATGACGTCGTTTCCTCGCATGGGGAGATGACGAAAGGGCTACCGGATCGGGACGGTCTCGCGGCCTATCAGCTTGTTGGAGAGGTAACGGCTCACCAAGGCATCGACGGGTAGCTGGTCTGAGAGGATGATCAGCCACACTGGGACTGAGACACGGCCCAGACTCCTACGGGAGGC
>CBFHWN010000015.1:0-35294 GCA_965659595.1 uncultured Ilumatobacteraceae bacterium
CCGTAGAACAACGCCAGACCAGGGGTCATGAACAGGACGAGTGCAGCCGAAACCAGCACCCAGGCGAGATCTCCACTCTCCACGGTGTCTCCTTGATGATTTGTAGGGGCGATGATGAGTGTCGGAAGGAAATGTTTCGGCAAGGTTTCGGGTTGTGCACGGCCTCGTGAAGTGACTGCACGTCGGGCTCGGATCGAGCAATCGGTTCGTGGCACTGCGATCATGGGAAGCCCCTGTTTCGATGGAGTGAGATGAACCAGTACTCCGAACGTCTGCTTCGAACCATGGAGTCGGCGGCCCTCGAGTGGTTGCGAGTGTCGTTCGATCGCGTCGTGTCGTCGCAAGATCTGTACGAACGCGTCGATGTTGTTCGACGGGATGCGGCGATTGAAACGGCGAGGGCCTGGCTACTGTCGGAACTTCGTACCGTGTTGGAATCCGAGGCCTGGGAGCAACGCCGTAATCCCCTCGACTTGGTGAGAGAGAGCACGAGTCCGTTGTCCGAGGAATTAGCAGCGATCGGTGCCCGTCCCGTGGCTCGTGATGAATTCCAAGAGCGGTCGTTTCCCGGTGACGTCTTCGACCTGTGTCCGGCGACGTGGGCCGATGTTCGTCCCGACCTGCACGAGACCGGACTCGAATGGGGAGCGTGGAAGGCAGCAGCGATCATCGCGCGCCGACGCGACATGGCCGAGCGGAGTGCTGGTTCATGAACCGACGGTCTGAGGTCATCGCGGATTCGCGTCGGCAAGGAATGCCGTTCGCGCGCGAACTGTGTCGGGTCACCGACGAGTGGTTGGCTGACTTGTGGGAGGACGCCGCTGCGTCCGTCCCATTGAAGAAGAGAGCGTCTCTGGTCGCCATCGGTGGCTACGGCCGTGGTGAACTCGCTCCCTTCAGCGACCTCGATGTCGTCCTCTTGCACGAGGGAGTCAAGAACATCGAGGAGTTCGCAGCCAAGATCTGGTATCCCATTTGGGATGCCAATGTGAAGCTCGGTCATTCGGTCAGCACGATCAAACAGATCATCGATCTCGCTCGAACCGAACTCGACACGGCGACGGCGATTTTGACGGCGCGACACGTGGCGGGAGACGACGAGCTGAGTCGAGAACTGCACGAGACCGCCGTGAAAGCGTGGAAGAGTTCCACGAAGAATCGCCTCCCCGAACTCATGCGACGGGTCCGCGATCGTCAGGCGACTCACGGTGAGACCGCTTTCCTCCTCGAGCCCAATCTGAAGGAGGGCTACGGCGGTCTGCGTGACATCCACGCCCTCACCTGGGCCGAACTGGGCGGGCTCGAGATCTCGATGTCGGATCGGGCGACTCTCGATGCCGGAACCGACGTGATCACGTCGGTAAGAGTGGCTTTGCATCGCTCAGTTCAACGACCCAACGAAGTACTACATCTCGAAGAACAGGATGCAGTGGCTGCTGTGTGCGGCTATCGCAGTGCCGACGCCCTGATGTCGTCACTCTCCAATGCGGCGCGCTCGATTGCGTGGGTGGGCGACGAGGTGTGGGCGCGGGTGCTCGCCGAGAGTTCTCCGCGTCGGCCCGACGTGGCCGTCGCCCCCGGAGTTCTTCTTCGGCAAGGAGAGATCCATCTCGATGAATCGGTCGACGTGGGCGCCGACCCGTCGCTCGTTCTGCGGGTGGCGGCCTCGGCAGCTCGTCAGCGGACACGCATCGATCGAGTGTCGCTCGATCGACTCGCCCAGCAGAGTCCGCCCATGCCCAGTCCGTGGCCAGCCGGAGCCATCGACGACTTGGTCGGATTGCTTCTCACCGGGCACGACGCCGTTCCTGTTCTCGAATCGCTCGACCAGCGCGGACTCTGGGTGCGCATCCTTCCCGAGTGGGCTCCTAATCGAAGTCGCCCTCAGCGCAATGCGTATCACCGCTTCACCGTCGATCGGCATCTCTGGGAAGCGACGGCCAACGCGAGTGACCTCGCCGATCGGGTGAGTCGCCCCGATCTTCTGGTTCTCGGTGCGCTGTTCCACGACATCGGCAAGGGATACCCCGGCGATCACAACGACGTCGGCGTCGAGCTGGTCGGACGTATCGCGCCGCGTCTCGGGATCTCGCACGACGACATGGTCGTGTTGCAGACGATGGTGCAACACCATCTGCTGCTGCCCGACGTGGCCACTCGGCGTGATCTTTCCGATCCAGCGACGATCGACTTCGTGATCGAGCGCGTCGGTACGCCGCTCGTTCTCGATCTGTTGCACGGGCTCACCGAGGCCGACAGCTTGGCCACCGGTCCGGCGGCGTGGGGGCCGTGGAAGGCCGGTCTCGTGAATGAACTGGTGGGTCGAACCCATCAGGTGCTGTCGGGTACGGCACCTGACCGTTCGGAATGGCGACTCTTTCCCGATGCCGACGTTCTCGAGATGATGGCCCGGGGTGTGGTCACTTTCGGGGTGAACCCCGATTCGCTGACTGTCGTCAGTCCCGACCGCCCCGGAACGTTCAGCAGGGTGGCGGCCGTTCTCACCCTGCGCGGACTAGCGGTACTCGGTGCTCAGGCGCACTCCGACGAACAGGGGATGGCGGCCTCACGATTTCGGGTGCAGGTTCCGACGCACGGGCCGATCGAATGGGAACCGGTTCTCGAGGATCTACACCGCGCATTGCGCGGTGAACTGGCTCTCGAATCGCGTCTGGCCGAACGAGCTCGGAGTTACAAGCGACGTCGTCGCTCGGCTGGGGTTTTGGCACCACCACGAGTCACGTACGTCGACGGAGTCACCTCGAACGCCACGATCATCGAAGTCCGAGCCCCCGATCAGCACGGCATCCTCCATCGAGTCACCAAGGCCATGGCCGAACTCGGTCTCGACATCCGCCATGCGTCGGTGCAGACGATCGGCGACGAGGTCGTCGACTCGTTCTACGTACGAACGTCGGCTGGTGTGCCTCTCGACGATTCTGAGCATCGGGCCGAAGTCGAGCGGGCGATTCTGTTCGCACTCGGATCGGGCAGCTGAGCGATGCGACTAGCGTCTGCGTCATGAGCGACGCTGCGCCGTCCGACTTCACGCGCGATTTGGCGCGCTGGAGCGAAACCTTGGCCGGTATCGCGCGCACCGGGCTCGGCTTCACACAGAATCTGTACGAGCGCGAGCGGTACGAGGAAGTTCTGCACGTGGCCGCCGACATCAAGGCCGCGGCCGACGAAGCGCTGGCCGTTCGTCGCGAACAGGATCACTTCATCCAGGAGTGGATGGAGTCAGTGGGTGAAGGAGTGCCCGGCTACGTGACACCCAAGGTTGCGATCGGAGCGGTCGTCGGAAACGATGATGATGAGATTCTTCTCGTTCGCCGACCCGACTCGGGCGTGTGGCTCTATCCGACGGGATGGGCCGACGTCGGCTACTCGGCATCCGAAGTGGCAGTCAAAGAGGTGTTCGAAGAGACTGGCATCGAGTGCGAACCGGCGCAGCTCCTCGGAGTGATCGACGGTCAACGTATGGGCTTCAGCCGTTTCGGCATGTACATGTTGCTCTTTCACTGCCGAGCAACGGGTGGCTCACTCGCCGGTCATCCACTCGAGACCGATGGTGTCGGTTGGTTCGCCGAGTCGGCACTACCTGAACCGACTGCGGGTGCTCAGTGGTGGGGCCCGATGGCCTTCGCGGCGATCGGTGGACAGACCGGCGCAGCGAGTTTCGATCCACCCCGTGACCCGGTGTGGCGTCAGTCGTCGCCCTGACTGCGCAGGAATTGTTCGACTTCTTGCATCAGGGCATCACTGTCGACCGGACCATCGGGCAACGGAGTGTCGTCGCGAGGACGGTCTTCAGGCGGAAGTTCGTCGAGTGACGATTCGTCGTCGATCAGGAGTTCGATATCTTCGTCATCGTCGTACTCGTAGTCGTCGTCATCATCGTCCATGTTTTCGATGCGTTCGAGGTATCGACTCAGAGACGAGTCGCTGTTGACCAACTGCTCGACCTGATCTTCGTAGTGCTCGACGAGTTCGGAGAGAGGGGTGCCCGGCATGTCGACATCGAGGAGTTCGCTCAAACGTTCGACGAGGGCCAGCGACGCCTTGGGTGATGGGATTTGCGCCGCATAGGCGGGTACCGCGGCCCACAACGACAGGCTCGACATACCCGCGCGATGGCAGGCGTCGGCGAGAGCGCCCACGATCCCCGTGGGGCCTTCGTACTGACTCCGGCGCAGATCGAAACGATCGATCGCGACCTGATCGGCTGCGGTGCCGAGCACTTGCGTGGGTCGATTGTGTGCCACGTCAGCCAAAAGAGCGCCGAGCGACACCAACGTGCTCACACCGTAGGCCTGGGCGATACCGATGATCTGTTGGCAGAAGGTTCGCCACTGCAGGGCCGGCTCGGGTCCGAGAACGAGGATGAGATCACGCTGTGGGGTGGAGACGGTCCAGAGGCTGACCGTTGGCCACACGATGTGTCGAGTGCCGGACTCGGACAATCGAACGTGTGGACGAATGGTCGCGAAATCGGTGAACGCCTCGGGATCGATTTCGGCGAGAGGCGTCGCGTTCATCGTCTCGACGAGATGCTTCACCGTTCCGCTGGCGGCATCGGCGGCGTCATTCCATCCCGTGAAGGCGGCGATCACGTAGGGATGGCGCAACTCGGGGCGCCGAATCCATCTCACGTGTTCGAGATCGGCCATTGCCAAAACGCTATCTCGTCAGAGTTGTGGTCGGACGATGAAGGCGCCGAATCCTCCGTGACCGAGGACGTCATCGAGGAGGTTGCTCTCGTATACGTCGTTCGGTCCCTGCATCAGGTCGTTCTCGGTGGCGTCGGAAGCCGTTGTGACGAGAGTCCAGGCCTGCCGTTTGTATGTGAGATTGAGCGGATGCAAGCGATGGGCTTCGCGCCAGAACGGTATGGCGGCATCGTTGCCGTGCAGTCGTCGGAGGTGATCGCCTAGTTCGAAATTTGCGGCCGCCATTGCTTCGTCGGAACCACGTGGCTGGCTGCGTTCGATCACTTCGTCGGCCGACAAGGCGAACTCCGACTCCGAGCCGTTGTCGATCCAGTCGAGAAGTGCTTCCCGATACGCCTCGGCGTCGTCGGGGATCTCCTTCACCGCTCGGAACATTGCCGTGAGGTTTTCGGGCAGTCCTTCGGGGACGTCGATGTCGCGCAGCGGACTGCGCTCGATCGACGCCGCTTCGGCGGGTCGCACGAGAACACTGTTTTCGTCGATCCAGACGGCCATCGGAATGTTGGTGAAGCCGAATGCTGCACCCGTTGCGTGGGTGATGTCGACGACACACGGATGTGTGGGTGCGGCGAGTTCACTCCAGGGGCGAGCGTGTTCGGGATCGACGTCGAGGGCGACGGTCACGACCGCGGCTCCCTTGGCTTCGATCTCGGTGTGGAGCGCCTGCCACCCGGGCAGGCTGGAGCGGCAGCCTCAATAACTCGACCAGGCGACCAGCACCACCTTTTTACCGCGCAACGACGACAGCGAGAATCGGGTTCCGTCGTAGTTGATCAGTTCGGGGTCAGCGGCGACGGCCGTACTGAGAGCCCGACCTCCGAGCGTGGCGGGTCCGAGTGCGTACACACCGTGCTCGGGACTCTCGACGAGCGGCATGCCCAGCTTCTCGGCCGCGATGCCTACGTTCACGTGATCGCCGTCGAGGGCACCCGGGGCCGGGACACAGACCTCGCCGCGACACAAGCCCTCGGGCTTGGGTTCCCAACCGGTGTTGCGTGCGAAGTCGGACACCGGCACGGTGAGGCTGTCGAGGATCATGAGGTCATTCTTCCACGTCTCTCGACCGGTACCTCACCGGAGGCTGCGGTTCTTCAGCTCGTGGGCCGCTTCGTGGAATTTGGCCCTGATTCGTTCCTCGTCGACACCGATGACTTCGCGCTCGTGCATCAGGACTCGTCCGTCGACGACGCTGTGGGTGACGTCGTCGGCGCGGGTGGAGTACACGAGCGCCGCCCGCTCGTCGTATACGGGTTGGGAATGGGCGGTGTCGAGATTCACCACGATGAGGTCGGCCTTGGCGCCCACCTCGAGCCGTCCGGTCTCGGGACGATGCATGGCGATCGCGCCCTGACACGTGGCCAGTTCGAGAAGCTGCTTGATCGTGAGAAATTCCACGTCGTCGACCGCGGCTTTGTGGATCAGGCCGGCGAACTTCATCTCTTGGAACAGATCGCTGGCATTGTGACTGGCCGGACCGTCAGTTGCGAGTCCGACGGTCACGTCGGCGTTCAGCACTTTGCGCAAGGGCATGGTACCCGAGCCGAGTTTGGCGTTGCAGATCGGGCAGTGAGCGATCTTGGTGCCGGTGTCGGCCATGATGGCGATGTCATCGTCGTCGAGCTGCGAACAGTGGGCTGCTGTCACGTCGGGTCCGAGGAAGCCGAGCGAGTTCAGCCATTGCACGGGTCGGAGCCCGTAGTTCTCGAGGCAGTAGTTGACCTCTTGCATCCCTTCAGAGAGGTGGGTGTGCACGATCACACCGAGATCGTCGGCGAGTCGTCGGACCTCGTTCCACATCTCGGCCCCGCACGAATACACCGCGTGCGGAGACAATGCGATGTGCAGAAGATCACCGTTGGTGCGATGGTGTTCGGCGACGATCGAGGCGAAGTTCGCCATGGTGCGGTGCGAATACTCGGTGCGTGGTGCGTAGAGGCCACGATCGGCGAAGCCGTAGCCGAGGGTGGCGCGTAGCGGTATTTCCTTCAACGCCTCGATCTGCGGTTCGACGTCGTAGGCGTCGAAGTGTTCGTTGAACGATGTGATGCCGGCCTTCAGCATTTCGAGATCACCACACAGCGATGCCCAGTACAGCGTCTCGTGGTCGAAATTCTGTTTCAGCTTCCACATTGTTTCGAGCCACTCGAAGAGTCGGACGTCCTCCAAAAGACCGCGTAGCAAGACGTTCGACGCAATGTGCGTGTGGCTGTTGCAGAAGCCCGGCATGATCACACGCCCCTTGGCATCGATCACGCGGAGGGCAGAACTCAAGTCGATGGAGTCGGCGGGAGCAACAGCGGCGATCGTGTTGCCAGATATCGCGACGGCACCGTTGCGGATGGTGTCGCCTCCGTTCATGGGCATGACGACACCATTGGTGACCACTAGGTCGTAGTTCATGAAGATCCTCTCAGCGCTTCGATGCTGCTTCGGCGAGTTCGTGCGGACCCGATTCGGGGTAGCCCTTCATCGTACGAACTGCTGCACTCCACGCCGAGAGTTGATCGATCAGTCTGGCGAAGCCGTCGCCGAGAGCGTCGATGGCGCCGCGCATCTGCTCGTCGGTGTCGATTTCGACTCGCTCGCGCAATTCTCGTCCAGCCGAAGTGAACGCGCCTTCCTTCACGAGACCCCGCGACTCGAGGCGTTCGATCGCGGCGGCATAGTCGTCGTCACTCCAGGATCGTGTCCGGCTGTACGACTTGAGGGGAAGACCCCAGAAGAGTTCAGTGAGGAGTCCGATCTCGGTGGCGTCGAGACCGGCTGAGATCCAGGCCGCCGTGTGCGCGTCACCGCGGAACTCGCGGAGCATGTCGCCGTAGTGCCATGCGGCGCCGAGGTCGGTGTCGGGAATTGACTGGCTGAGCGTGCCCGCGAAGAGGGGTCGTCCCTCGGGACGGAGTACGGCGACTGCCCGCTCGAGTGCGGTGCGTGCGTCGGCGATTCCGCCCGGCTTGGCGCCGAGGATGCGTTCGAGTTGGGAGATAGCACCGCGTCGACGGGCATCGCAGATGCTGGATGCATCGGTGAGTGTCCAGCCGGTGGTGACGGCTGGGATCACGACGAGCGGGTTGAATACGGCGAAGGCGGCGGCCACGACTTCGCCGGGAACCTGGCCCATGAGAGAACCTCGGCTCGTGAAGTACGAGACCATCTCGGGCATCGTCACACCGTTCATGAGACCCGGTGAGGGCTGGAATCCGAGGGCGACGTAGTTGTCGTGGCATTCGGGGGAGAAGTACACCTGCCCGACGAATGGTTCGAGGGCGGCGCCGAGGGCGCGGGCCTTGGTCGAGAGTTCGGTCGTGTCCATGGGCCAACCGTAGGTGACCCGACTCGTACACTCGTGTCCTGAGGGACCGATGACTGCCGAAGTGACCATCTGCGACACCGTGACCGATGAAGTGGTCGATGCGTTCGCACGTCTGATTCCACAGTTGTCGTCGTCGAATCCACCCCCCAGTCGATTGCAGCTGGAAATACTGGTGGCATCCGAGGCGTCGACACTTTTCGTTGCTCGGGTCGACGGTCATATCGTCGGCTCGCTCACCTTGGCCACGTTCCGGATCCCCACTGGTGTGCGGGCCTGGATCGAAGACGTGGTGGTCGACGAGTCGGCACGTGGGCACGGTGTGGGTGAGGCTCTGAATCGAGCCGCGTTGGATCTCGCTCGGGCCGAGGGCGCGATCACGGTGGAGTTGACGTCACGTCCGAGTCGTGAGGCAGCGAACCGGTTGTATCTGCGTCTCGGGTTCGTCTCTCGCGACACCAACGTCTATCGCTTCACTCTCTGACTCAGAACCTCATTCGAGGGTGGCGTAGTTGGTCGATCGATCGGCGGCGCGGCTACCGCGCACTTCATCGGCACAGGCGTATAGATCGACGATGTACTGCTCGAGGTGATCGACGTTCGAGTTCGACACCGTGGCGTGAAGAGTGTCGGGTGGCGACTGGCGATCGTGGAACCAACCCCGGGCGAGTAGCGCGTCACCAAGTGCGAAAGCATCGATTGGTGTCGTCGACATCGCGTCGCTGGCGATGGTCAGCAGATGGAAACGTGGTTCGCCGAGGACCTTGAGTCCGTCGATCGATCGCACAGCGGAACGAATCGCATCGGCGGTCTCGAGGGTTCGGCGGGTCAATTCCATGTATCCCTCGGTGCCGAGAGTCGACATGACCGCCCACGCCGTCGCCATCGGAAGGCCTGAACGCGTGCCCTGCAAGTTGGGTGATGCATAGAAACCACCGAGCCAGTCGGAGAAAACGAACGTCTGGTGGGCGCGCAGTTTACGATTGCGGTACACGATCACCGACGCCCCTTTTGGCGCGTATCCCAACTTGTGCACGTCGGCCGAGATCGAGTGCACTCCCTCCACTCGGAAGTCCCACGGCTCGACGTCGCGTCCGAGCATTTCGGCGAAGGGAAGCACGAAACCACCCATGCAGGCGTCGACGTGACAATTGGCGTCGACGGTTGCCGCCAACTCGGCGATCTCCGGAATCGGATCGACGACTCCCTGCGGATACTGCGGCGCCGATCCAACGACGAGGACCGTGTTCTCGTTCACGTGCTGGGCCATGGCCTCGACGTCGGCGGTGTAGTCGGATCGACACGGCACCTTGTGCACCGTCATCCCGTACATGTGGGCTGACTTGTGGAACGCCGCATGGGTGGTGTCGGAGATCACCATCTCGGGTTCGGTCACGCTGCGCTCGGCGCGAGCGCGCTCACGGGCGGCGAGGACTGCGACCTGGATCGACTCGGTGCCACCCGAGGTCATGAATCCGGCGGCAGTGTCGGGACCGTGCATCAGGGACGCCGTCCACGACACCACATCTGATTGAAGTCGTGCGAGCGATGGAAATGCCTTGGTGTTGAGGGCGTTCTCGTGCAGATACATCGCCGCCGCCCGCTCGGCCACTTCGTGCACGGCCGGACCACCGTCGTACACCATTCCGAAGGCACGCCCTTCGGACCATTTCACGTCGTCGGCTCGCAACTCAGCGAGGTCGGCGATCACGTCGTTGGCCGAACGAGGCGACGGTGGGAGAGGTGTCGGAGCCATGCCCTATGTTCGCACGCTGTCGAGTCAGCGAGGTTCGGCCACCAGGATCGGAATTCGCCGGGCCGTCTTGGCTTGGTATTCGCGATAGGTGGGGAACACGGCCACACTGCGCGCCCACCACGAGTCGTATTCGTCGCCATCGACTTCACGTGCCCGAACGGCGAACGGAGTGGGTCCGTCTTGTACGAGTACCTCGTCGGGATGGAGGGTCAGATTCCGATACCAGTCGGGGTTCGACTCATGTCCACCTTTCGACGCCACCAGGGCGTAGGCGCCATCGTGCTCGACTCGCATGAGCGCGATCTTGCGGACCGCACCGGTCTTCGCGCCGCGCATCGTGACGATGATCACGGGGATTCCACTGTCGCGGAGCGTGTTGCCGTCCTGGCCGCCGGTCCGCTCGTAGAGATCGATCTGGTCCCGCACCCATTCCATGGTGCTGGGTACGTACTCGCCGTCGAGGGTCGTCATGAGACGAGAGTAGACCGCCGACGTGGGGGAGCCGCCCGACGGGATCGTCGCCCGCGCCGAGCGAGGGAAGTTGGCGGTACCTTCCTCCTGTTGCGAGGATATGTGCCGAACTGAAGGGGGCCGAGTGGGAATCAGCATCGAAGAGGCACGCGAGCGGTACCGCATCGAGCGGGAGAAGCGCCTGCGCCCCGATGGCATCCGCCAGTACAAGGAACTGAAGGGTCTCTACGAGGAGTTCGATCGCGATCCCTACGTCGAGCCCGGCTTCAAGCGTGACGCCGTGGTGGAGGACACCGAAGTGGTGATCGTCGGTGGTGGCTTCGGCGGCATGCTCGCCGCTGCCGAGCTCACCAAGAAGGGCATCACCGACTATCGCCTCATCGAGAAAGCCGGCGACTTCGGTGGCACGTGGTACTGGAACCGATATCCCAACGCCGCGTGCGACGTCGAGTCGTACGTGTATCTCCCGTTGTTGGAAGAGACCGGCTACATGCCGACCGAGAAGTACGCCAAGGCGCCCGAGATCTTCGCCTATTGCCAGCTGTTCGGTCGCCATTTCGACATGTATCCGCACGCCCTCTTCCAGACCGAAGTTGAAGCAATGGAGTGGGATCAGTCTCGGCAACGTTGGGTCATCCAGACGTCTCGTCACGACCGCTTGTCGGCGCGCTACGTGATCATCGCCGGTGGTGTTCTGCACAAGGCGAAGTTGCCGGGCATTCCCGGCATCGAGAACTACAAGGGTCGTGCCTTCCACACGAGCCGTTGGGACTATTCGTTCACGGGTGGAAGTTCGCAGGGCAACATGGACAAGCTCGCCGACATGAGAGTCGGCATCATCGGAACTGGTGCCACTGCGGTTCAGGTTGTTCCGAAACTTGCCGAATCAGCCAAAGAGCTCTACGTCTTTCAGCGCACGGCGGCGTGCGTCGGCGCACGTAACAACAAGCCCACCGATCCAGAATGGTTCAAGTCGTTGAAGCCGGGTTGGCAGGCCGAGCGACTTCGCAACTTCACCATGGCCATCACCGGTGGCCAGCCCGACGTCGACATGGTCGACGACGAATGGACGAAGATGCTGTGGCACGACACCAAAAAGATGCCCGAGAACGACGACGAGGCCGCCGAACTCGAGCGCATCGACTTCGAGAACATGGAGCGCATCCGTCAGCGCATCGAAGACACCATCGACGACCCGAAGACGGCCGAATTGCTGAAGCCGTGGTACGGCCAGAACTGCAAGCGCCCGTGCTTCCATGACGAGTATCTGCCGGCGTTCAACCGCTCGAACGTGCACCTCGTCGACAGCGACGGTCGTGGTGTCGACGAGATCACCGAGAATGGCCCGGTCGTCGATGGCGTGGAATATCCGGTCGATCTTCTCGTGTTCGCGTCCGGGTTCGAAGTCACCACCGAGTACACGCATCGTCTGGGTTTCGATCCGAAGGGTCGCGACGGTGTGTCGTTGAGCAAGGCCTGGGCCGAAGGTCCGGCCACTCTGCACGGCATCTTGTCGCGTGGATTCCCGAACATGTTCATGATCAGCACGGTGCAAGGCGCGCAGGCCACGAACTTCGTGCACTCCATCAGTGAGATCGTGAAGCACGTGACCCATGTGGTGGAGAGATGCCATCGCGAAAACGTCGTCGAGATCGAGCCCGCAGTCGACGCGCAGGAACAGTGGTTCGAAACGTTGTTCGGGTTGCTGTGGGGAGTTGCTCGCTACAACTCGACGTGCACGCCGGGTTACCTCAACAGTGAGGGCGGTGGCGACATGAAGTCAGCACGCGCCATCGCTTGGATGACGAGTGTGCTCGGTTTCGCCGACCACGTTGAAGCTTGGCGATCCGAAGGGAACATGGTCGGTCTCGAGACCGTCCGTTCGTGACCGAGTCGTTTCGAACCGACCGATTGACTCTACGACGTTGGCGCGAAGCCGACGTCGCTCCCTTTGCCAGGATCAACGCCGATGTCGAGGTGATGCGCTACTTCCCGTCGACTCTCTCTTTCAACGAGTCGGCATCCATGATCGAACGCATCGAATCACATTTCGAAGCGCACGGGTTCGGACTGTGGGCGGTCGAGATCGAAGGACGTTTGGCCGGGTTCACTGGTCTCAATACCACCACTTTCGACACACCGATGGGTCCTCATGTCGAGATCGGGTGGCGCTTGGCGACGTGGGCATGGGGGAGAGGTGTCGCGTCCGAAGCCGCAAAGGAAGCGTTGCGGGTCGGCCTTGAACTCGGTTTCACAACGATCTACTCGTTCACCACCGAGACGAATGTGCGCAGTGAGAACGTGATGAAGCGGATCGGAATGTCACGGCGTCCCGAGTTCGACTTCGATCATCCGCGAACCCCGGATTGGTGGGGAAAGAGACACATCGTCTACTCGATCGGTCAGGTGCCGCAGTAGGTGACGTACGGAGCGCCATCAGCTGGTGCAGGTTCGGCGAAGCGCTCGAAACCAGGATGTTGGGTGTAGGGATCGGCGAAAACGTCGAGCAAGGTGCGCAGCGCCGACAAGTCGCCTTCTGAGCCGGCGGCCAAGGCCTCTTCCACCAGATGATTTCGCGGTACGTACACGGGGTTCACAGCGTCCATCGCAGTCGCCACGGCGACGAGATCGTCGGAGTCGGCCGTTACCCGTTCGATCCAACGATCGACCCACGTCGACAGCTGCTCGACACCCGATCGGTCACCACGGGCTGCATCGGCCAGTCGACGGAAGAACGACGTGAAGTCGACACGGTTCTCTTCCATCGACTTCAACAGGTCGACGAACAACGTGTCGTCGTCGGGTCGCTCGCTCGTGAGACCCAACTTCGTGCGCAGTCCGGCTTTCCAGTACGAGTCGTAGCGATCGGGGAACGTTTTCAGAACGTCCACGAGCAGTGGAACCGACTTCTCGGGATCGGCATCGACGAGCGGCGCGATCGTCTCGGCGAAACGCGCCATGTTCCATTGGCCGATCATGGGCTGGTTGCCGTAGGCGTAGCGACCGCTGTGGTCGATCGAACTGAACACCGTCGCCGAATCGAAGCGGTCCATGAAGGCACATGGCCCGTAGTCGATGGTCTCACCTGAGATGGTCACGTTGTCGGTGTTCATCACACCGTGGATGAATCCGATGTTCATCCAGCGAGCGATGAGCGAGGCCTGGGCGTCGAGAACACTCTCGTAGAAGGTGAGATACGGATTGCTCGCTTCGCGAGCCGATGGATAGTGGCGGTCGATCGCGTAGTCGGCCAGCCGACGCAGGAGATCGATGTCGTGGGTGGAAGCCGCGTACTGGAACGTTCCGACTCGTAGGTGACTCGCCGCCACGCGCACCAGCACGGCCCCGGGTTGCCACGAGTCGCGCACGATGCGTTCACCGGTAGAGATCACGGCAAGGGAACGCGTGGTAGGTACGCCGAGTGCATGCATGGCTTCACTGATGATCAGCTCGCGCAACATCGGACCCACGGCCGCCTTGCCGTCGCCACCGCGAGCGAACGGTGTACGACCCGAACCTTTCAGATGAATATCGCGACGACGACCGTGAACGTCGGTCACTTCGCCGAGCAGAAGAGCGCGTCCGTCGCCGAGTCGTGGGGAATAGCCACCGAACTGATGACCGGAGTAGGCCTGGGCGACGGGTTCGGCACCCACCGGTACGGCATTACCGACGAGACAGGCCACGCCGTCGGCGGAACGCAAGCGGTCGGCATCGAGACCGAGTTCGGCGGCGAGTTCGTCGTTCAGGGCGAGCAACCTCGGCTCGGGAACCATCTCGGCCGACCATGACTCGTACAGGCCGCCCAGTTCGCGTGCGAACGTGTTGTCGAACGAAAAGAGTGGTTCGACGTTCGTGCTCACACGGCCGAGGTTACGCGTGCTCGTCGGGCGTACACCGCAGCGAGCAATATGCCAGCCGCCACCGTGGCTCCGGCCGACAGCAGGTGATAGCCGATCGCCTTGCGAATGAATCCGGAGGCGAAGCCGGCCAATCCACCGCAGAAGCTCATCATGAGGTCGGCTACACCTTGCGTGGCGACCCGCTTGGAAGGTTCGGTGGCGTCGACGAGCAGGCTCGATCCACCGATCAGGCCGAAGTTCCATCCGAGTCCGAGCAACCAGAGTGACGGAAAGAGCAACTGCTCCACGTCACCCGACAAGGCCGACAGCAAGGTGGCGGCTACCAGGATGATCGCAGCCATGTTGATGGTGGCGAGACGGCCGTTCTTGTCGGCGTACTTACCGACCCACGGGCTGAACGCGTACATGCCGGCGATGTGGAGCGACACCACGTAAGGGCTCACTCCTTCGTGGCCGTGCAACTTGAGATGCACGGGTGTCATGGCCATGACCGCCACCATCGTGGCCTGCGAGACGATCATCGTGAGGATGGCCAGACGAGCCATCGGAGTCGCCCATGCATCCTTCAACGTCGCCATGATCCGCAGGTCGGGTTTGGAGGCCGCCATGGTGGTGTCGCGCATTTGCGCGGCCACATGTAGCGGATCGGGGCGGAGCCGAAGGATGGTGTTGATGAAAGCGAGGAACAAGAACACGCCGCTCAGAAGGAACGGTCCGGTGTACTTCTGCAGTCCGAGCCATTCCTGGCCGACGTGCTGAGTGGGTCCGACGAGAAGGGGTCCGAACACGGCCCCGAACGTCGAACTGAACACGACTCGACTCATGGCCTGTCCTCGTTCGTGTTCTTCGGCGAGGTCGGTGGCGGTGTAGCGAGCGAGGAGATTGGCCGCCTGCCCGTTACCGAAGAAGAAGAGACCCACGAGGAACAGAGCGAGCGATCCGATCTGGGCACCCCAGGCGGCGAGCCAGCAACCGAGAGCGCCGATCATGTAACCGGTCTGCAGTCCGGGTCGGCGTCCGGCGTTCTGCATGTAGCGCGACAGCAACTGGGCCATCACGGCGGTTCCCATGGTCACGGTCGCCGTGGCGACACCGGCCCACGGTGTTTCCTGATCGAGGATGTCCTGGATCACGAATCCACCGACGGTGACCGCCGAACCGAGCGCAGCCGAACCGACGATCTGACCCATGGTGAGCACCCGCAACGTGCGCTTCTGAATGGCGGCGATGTCGAGAGTCGACGGGTCGACGGTGTCGGTCACCCGAACGTTCTAGCCGATCAACGGGCGACGGCACTCGACGTTTCGTAGCCGCGCCGAAGGCGAAGCGACACGTAGACGAGACCCACGAGGACGGGTACCTCGATGAGTGGACCCACCACTCCGGCGAGAGCCTGGCCCGACGTCACACCGAACACCCCGATCGCCACTGCGATCGCCAGTTCGAAGTTGTTGCCGGCCGCGGTGAAGGCGATCGACGTGTTGCGGTCGTAGCCGAGCCCCATCTTCTTGCCGGCCCAGAACGAACCGAACCACATGACGGCGAAGTACACGAGAAGCGGTAGCGCGATCCGCATCACGTCGAATGGACGATCGGTGATCTGATCGCCCTGCAGTGCGAACAAGATCACGATCGTGGCGAGTAGGCCGTACAGAGCGAAGGGGCCGATGCGCGGCAGGAAGCGAGTCTCGTACCACTCGGTACCTCGACGGCCTTCACCCACCATTCGGGTGACGAATCCGGCGACGAGAGGAACGCCGAGGAAGATCAGCACCGAACGGGCGATCTCCCACACGGTGACGTCGATGCCGTCGCTGTCGAGACCGAGCCACCCGGGGAGTAGGTCGAGATAGAACCAGCCGAGAACCGAGTAGGCCGCGATCTGGAAGAGCGAGTTCACGGCCACCAGTACGGCAGCGAGTTCACGATCTCCGCACGCCAGATCGTTCCAGACGAGCACCATCGCGATGCATCGAGCGAGACCCACGATGATGAGGCCGGTGCGGTACTCGGGAAGGTCGGGGAGCATCAGCCAGGCGAGGGCGAACATGAGCGCCGGTCCGATCAGCCAGTTGAGAACGAGAGACAGAGCGAGTGATCGTCGATCGGCCACCACACCGCCGATCGTGCGGTACTTCACCTTGGCGAGAACCGGATACATCATCACGAACAGACCGATGGCGATCGGCAGAGACACCGAATCGATCTTGACGGTGTCGAGCCAGTCGTCGAGTCCGTCGAACGAGTTGCCGAGTACGAGCCCGGCCACCATGGCCAGACCGATCCAGACGGGCAGAAAGCGATCGAGGGTCGACAAGCGACCGGGGGAGTCGTTCTCGGTCAGGCGCAGCACTCGCGTTCGGCGACCGGGATGAGTTTCATCACCGGTGCGTCGGCGAGCACGGTGTAGATCTCCCACTTCTCGGCATCGGGTCCGTCGACCCACACCTTGTCCTGGACTGCGTAGCAACACGTGGTCTCGTCTTGAACGAGGGTGTCCATTCCCTCTCCTTGCAGCCGAGCGATTGCGCTCTGCACGTGATCGGTCGACTCGACTTCCACCCCGAGGTGGTTGAGGGTTCCGGCCTCGTCGGGCTTTTCGATGAGCACCAACTTGAGAGGCGGTTCGGCCACGGCGAAGTTGGCGTAGCCGTCACGGATCTTGGCGGGTTCGCACCCGAACAACTTCGAATAGAAGTCGATCGCCTCGCTGAGGTTCGACACGTTGAGGGCGAGTTGGACTCGGGACATGGGCACTCCTTGTGACGAGATGCGACGAGTCGAGAGTAGCGACGTCAGCCGTCGGCGGGAACTGGAGCGGGGGTGAATTCACGGTGAACCGGGGTCGGTTCACGGGTCGACCAATTGATGAGGAAGACCGCAGCGGCCACGTACACGGCCACGGCCACCGAGAAAGGCAGGACCGAACCGTCGATGTGTCCAGCGCCCAAGTTGCCGAGTAGTGCGCCGATCGCAGTGGTGAAGGTGGCGTTCATGGCCGAGGCGGTACCGGCCACGTGAGGAACCGGTGTGAGGGCTGCCGTGTTGCAGAGCGGCCCCATTCCTTGAGCTACCGGCACAACGAGGACGACGGCCACCGTGAAGAGCCAGAAGTTGGGAACACCGTCGTTGGTGAACGAAACGATCAGCAGGAAGAGCGCGGTGACGGTGCAGTACGCAGCCAATCGCTTCAAGAGATTGTCGGTGCCGACTCGCGCGACGAAGCGAGCGTTGCCGAGTGAATTGAGGGCGAACAGCACGGCGATCGCTCCGAAGTAGAGGGGGAACCAGTCGCCGTAGCCGTACACGTCTTCGAGCACGATCTCGGATGCCGAGAGGTAACTCGTGATGATGCCGAAGAGAAAGCCAGTCGCGAGTGTGAAACCGATGGTGCGTCGGTGGCGTATGACTTCACGCGCGCCGCGTCCGACTTCACGAAAGGTGAAGGGTCGTTCCATGTGTGCCGGCAGAGTCTCGGGAAGTCGGAAGGTCCAGAGGAGGAGCATCACGCCAAACAGAGCGGGTGCGAAGAACACGGCGCGCCACGGAAGCACGTGGATCAATCCGGCACCGAGGGCCGGAGCCAGAATCGGCACCAGCAGGAACACCGCCATGATGAGCGACATCAGCCGGGCCATGGTGTCGCCTTCGTAGCGATCGCGAACCATGGCCAGAGTCATGGCACGCGGTCCGGCCGATCCGAGCCCCCACAGGAAACGCGCCACGAGTAGCCAGCCCCACGACGGCGCGAGGGCCGAGAGGACGCCGGCTACCACGTACACGGTGAGACCGATACGCAGCGGTGTGAGGCGTCCGTACTTGTCGGAGGCCGGACCGTACAACCATGGGCCGGTCGCCATACCGAGGAAGAACGCAGTGATGATCCAGGCGACGTCGGCCGATCCTGAAGCCATGCCGTATTCGGCGCGTATCTCGGGGAAGGCCGGCAACATGATGTCGATTGCCAAAGCGGTGCTCGACATCACGGCGATGATGGCGGCCACGAATTCTCGATCGGTGACGCGCCCTCGTGTGTTCACGATGTCAGGGTACGGCGGTCGAGGTCGAGCCACCCAGTAGATTGCCCATCTTGTGTCGGCCGACGTCTCTCTCGAAGCTTCTCGTCGGCGCACGATCGCGATCATCAGCCATCCCGACGCCGGCAAGACCACGCTCACCGAGAAGTTCCTGCTGTACGCGGGAGCGATCCAGTCGGCGGGCGCCGTGCACGCTCGTGGCGACCGCCGAGGTGCGACGTCCGACTGGATGGAACTCGAACGACAGCGCGGCATTTCGGTGTCGTCGGCCGTCCTTCAGTTCCCGTATCACGACCATGTGATCAACCTGCTCGACACACCCGGCCACCGCGACTTCTCCGAAGACACGTATCGCGTCTTGGCCGCGGTCGATGCCGTGATCATGGTGCTCGACACTGCCAAGGGCATCGAGTCGCAGACGTTGAAGTTGTTCCAGGTGTGTCGCACTCGACGGCTTCCGGTGGTCACCTTTTTCAACAAGTACGACCGACCCGGACGCGATCCGCTCGAACTGCTCGACGAGGTGGAGGAGCAGATCGGACTCCGTCCCACACCGGCCACCTGGCCGGTGGGTATCCCCGGTGATTTCCGTGGTGTGATCGATCGCCGTAGCGGCGAATACGTCCGGTTCACCCGTACGGCGCGTGGTGCGTCGTTGGCTCCCGAAGAAGTGATCGATCGCGAGATCGCCGCCAGCGAAGAGGGCGACGCGTGGAAGGTCGCGCTCGACGGATGTGGTCTCCTCGATGCCATCGGTGCCGACATCGACGAATCATCGTTCTTGGCCGGCGAATCCACACCGGTGTTCGTCGGCTCGGCCCTCACCAACTTCGGTGTTCGCATGCTCCTCGATGCCGTGGTCGACTACGCGCCCGAACCATCACCTCGTATCGACGTCGACGGCGCGCCGCGCCCGATCGACGCGCCGTTCTCGGCCTTCGTGTTCAAGGTGCAGGCCAACATGGATCCCAATCACCGCGACCGACTGGCTTTTGCTCGTGTTTGTTCAGGTGAGTTCGTGCGTTCGATGGACGTTCTCAACGCTCGAAGCGGCAAGCCGGTCGGCACCAAATACGCCACCACGGCCTTCGGTGCCGATCGTGAAACGATCGAGCAGGCTTTTCCGGGTGACGTGATCGGTCTCATCAACGCGTCGGGTCTGCAGATCGGTGACACGCTGTACACCGGACCGCGGGTCGAGTTCCCGGGTGTACCGCGCTTCGAGCCCGAAGTGTTCGCCACTGCCCGACCGGTCGACACCGGCAAGTTCAAACAGTTCCGCAAAGGTTTGGCCCAACTCGACGAAGAGGGTGTGGTGCAGGTTCTGCGCGATCCCGACATGGGTGAAGCCGATCCGGTGCTGGCGGCCGTGGGCCAGCTGCAGTTCGAAGTGTTCGCCCACCGTCTCGAACACGAGTTCAACGCACCGAGTCGGATCGAGCCGGCCGGCTATCAGGCCATTCGACTCACCGACGACGAGTCGATCGAACGGCTGCGCCGCATTGGCGGCATTCGCATCATGCGACGTGGTGACGGCGAGCTGGTCGCCTTGTTCGAGAATCGGTACCGACTGCAGCGACTCATGAGTGACGAACCCGAGCTCACCTTGAAGCCGATTCTGGCCGGCGTCGAAGAGTGACCGACTGGCTAGGCCAGTGAGTCGAGAAAACGAAACGCCGCATCGGCGGATTCGAATCGCCAACTGGTGACGATGTCGTCGGTTCGATGCCGTAGTTGCTGTTCGAGACTGTGTCGAATCTCGGACACGACGTGTCGTTGCACCTCGACGAGATCGTTCGAGTCCGTGCCGAGCGTGCGAGCCAGCTGCAGTTTGAGCAGGAGTTCACTGCGCAGATCACGTAGGTGCAGCACGGGGCATTGCAACCACTCGTGCAAAGCGATGCGCCCGGCCGAGGTCACGGCGAGGATCGTCTTGGTGCCGCCGGCGATCCCGGGTTCTTCGCTCACCGGTTCGAGGTAGTCGATCTTCAGCAGCCGATCGATCGAGCGGTACGTGAGTGGGCGGCTGAGCGACCACACACGGCCGATGTCGCCCTCGGGTCGCAATTTCACCGACACCGCGAATCCGTGCGACGGCTCGGCGGCCAGGATGCCGAGGCACGCCCAGTCGCCGAGCAGCAACTCGTCATCGGGGCGCGCCGTCTGGCTCATGTGTCGTCGCCGAACAGTGCGGCCACGTACGGGGTGGCCGGATGACGGATCACGTCGAGGATCGGTCCGTGCTGGACCACGAGCCCGTGCTCGACAATGAGTACCCGTTGCGCGAGTCGGCGGGCGTCGGCCGGATCGTGGGTGACGATCACCCGAGGACCGTCGAACGTCGCCAGGAACGCGGCGAGCTCGTCACGAACCGAGCGACGGGTCGTCACATCGAGCGCCGCCAATGGCTCGTCGAGGAGAAGCGCGCGTGGTTCGATGGCGAGAGCACGAGCGAGCGCGACACGTTGGGCCTCACCTCCGCTCAGTTGCGACGGATGGCGCTCGGCGAGATGATCGACGTCGAAGCGCTCGAGCAGAGCTCGTGCCGCGAGGCGCGACTCGTCCTTCTTCGCACCGCCGGCTCGCAGACCGAACGCCACGTTGTCGACCACCGACAGGTGTTTGAACAGCAGGTAGTCCTGAAAGACGGCACCGATCCGACGGGTTTCTGGTTGCCCGTAGACGTCGTTCTCGGTGTCGTCGATGACACGGTCGTCGAGAGTGACGCGTCCACTGTCGAGAGGGACGAGTCCGAGGAGACAGCGCAAGATCGTCGACTTGCCGGCTCCGTTCGGACCGAGGACGGCAAGAGTCTCACCATCGGCGACGTCGAACGAGACGTCGAGTCGGAAGTCGCCTCGAGAGGCGCGCAGCACGGCCGACAGACTCATGAGCGAGTCACCTCATGCGGATTGCCGAGCCAACGATCGCGAAGACCGATCAACACTCCGAACGATACGACGATGAGAACGATGCTGAGGATGAGCGCGGCGCCGGGATCGGATTCGAGGGCGATGTAGGTGGCAAGTGGCATCGTCTGCGTGGTGCCGGGAAGGTTGCCGGCGAACGTGATGGTCGCGCCGAACTCACCGAGCGCGCGAGCCCAGGCGAGGACGAGTCCGGCGACGATCGCCGGGCGAATGGTGGGAAGCGTGATGCGTCGGAATGCGTACCAACGACCGGCGCCGAGTGAACGGGCGGCGTCCTCGTAGCGCAGGTCGAACTGACGGAATGCCGACTCGACCGTGAGAACGAGGAAGGGCATGGCGACGAACGCCTGCGCGACCACCACACCCGCCGTGGTGAACGGCAGTCGGATGCCGAACCAGTCGTAGAGGTATTGCCCGAAGAGGCCGCGTCGTCCAAACGAGAAGAAGAGAGCCACACCGCCGACGACGGGTGGTAGCACCATCGACAACGTGGCGAGAGCGCGCACGATGTTGCGGAACCTGAAGTCGACGCGCGCGAGTACCCAGGCGAGTGGCACACCCAGGAAGACCGCCACGATCGTGGCGAGTACCGACGTCTGGATCGACAGCCACAGCGCGCGCCGAACCGAATCTTCTCGAATCACGTCGGCCAGATCGCTCCACGGTGCGCGCCACAACAGGCCGGCGAAAGGAAGGGTGAAGAAGACCACGGCCAAACCGGCCAGGACGAGGATCGCGAGCGGTGGTCGATCGGAGCATGCTCGCTGATTCATGGCGCACCGAATCCGAAATCGTCGAGGATCGATCGACCAGTCGACGACTGGACGAAGTCGACGAACGCAATCGCGGCCTCGTTGGTCGTCAGTCGTGCGATCGGATAGCGCGCGATCACGTTGTACTCGTCGACGATGTCGATTCCGGTCACCGACGAGCCGGTGGCGGTCACGTCGGTGGCGTACACGATTCCAGCATCGGCTTCGCCGGTTCTCACCTTGGTGATGATTCCCCTCACGCTCTCTTCGAACGACGCGGGCTTCACGTTCACTCCGACCCGTGTCAGCACCTCGGCCGTGTAGCGGCCGATCGGGACCTCGGGCGCACTGGTGACGAACAAGATCGACGGGTCGGCGAGGTCGTCGAGAGATGCGATCCCGAGGGGGTTGCCCGTCTCGGTCACGATCTGCAGCCGGTTGGTGGCGAACACGGTGGCCGGTTCGTCGAGTAGATCGAGGATGCGATCCATGTTCGCTTCGTCGGCCGAGGCGAACACATCGGCGGGTGCGCCCTCGACGATCTGGGTGGCCATGGCCGAGGACGCGGCGAGGTTCAACACCACGTCGACATCGGGGTTGGCGGCTTCGAAGGACGTCTCGACAGCCGAGAACACATCGGTGAGTGAGGCGGCGGCGAACACGTTCACGGTGGTCGACCGATCCGACGATCCCGAACAGGCGACGGCGAAACCGATGGCGATCAGCGCGAGACACCGTCTGAGCAGGGAAGACGCCATCGGTTCACGATAGTCAACGAATGACTAAATGGCTCTCATTCCTCGATCATGATCGACGGCGGAGTCAGGGGCTTGCCGACGAAGAGCGGAAGGATCTCGTCTGGGTCGAGGCCGAGCTGGGCGATCTGTTCGGCTGACCGTCGCCCGGAAAGCACTCGGAGAAGGTCGAAGTCGTCGAGACCGGAACGACCAAGACGGACCACCAACTCTGATTCGTCGCCGGCTGCGTCGAGCAGCCATCCGAGTCCGGCGCGCACCGCCGATGAATCACGAGCCCCGGCCTTGCCGAGTGCATGGCGAATGTCGTGCTCGTGGGTGACGGCGTCCATGATCATCTGTGAGTTCACCGGGGCTGGGATGTGCGACAACACCCCGTCGAACGACGCGATCTGGTCAGCCCAGATGTCGGCCAGTTCGGCGAGTGATTGACCGAGGTGGCGATCGACCTGTGTTTGGGTCCACGCTTCGCTGGTCACACCCTCCATACGTCCGGCGAGGATGTCCTCGGGAACCCCCACCAGATGGGCGGCGACATCATGAACCGACCAGGCCGGACAGTGGGGAACGGGTGATGTGCTGAGATCCGACGGGGTTTCTCGGAGGAGTTCGATCATTCGACGACGGAGATCTTTGTACGCCTCGACGACGAGAGCGTCAGGGAGGAGATGGGCCATCACGGCAGTGTTCCAGGTTGACGTGTTGGGTGAAGCCCGATACCCTAGGGGGTATGTGTCGACAAGTGATGTGCAACAAGTGTGGGAAGCCGGGTTGGGCCGGATGTGGAGCTCACGTCGAGCAGGTGCTCGGTCACGTCCCCAAGGACGAACGCTGCAAGTGTGACGAGGCTCCGGCGGGCGAGAAGAAGGGCTTCCTCTCGACCCTCCTCGGTCGCTGAGTCCCGATCTAGAGCGACGCCCAACAGGCGTGCGTGCCGCTGCTGATCCGCTCGGGTAGTTCGATCCGGCAGATTGGCCCCTCGGCCACACCCTGCGCGTCGAAGATCAAACACTCCGAGTGATCGGCGTTCACGTCGGAGACGAACGTGACGAGATACCCGTCGTCTTCCGACCGAGCATCGGGCCTCGGTGCGAACACCGTCTCACTCCCGAACACGCCGTCACCGAACAGGTAGGTCTCGGTCGAACCGGTGTGCAGATCGTTCTTCACGAGTCCGTCGAACTGGAAGCAGCCAGGTGTCGGCACCACCGAGTAGTAGTAGCGATAGTCGCGGCCGCCGACGGCACCGTTGATCATGCCGAACTCGCTCACCCCGTCGGTGAGTGGTCCCTCACGTGTCTCACCGGTCGTGAGATTGAACCGCCAGCGATACGCACGTGAGTCCATGGCGTACAGATCGAGGAACCGGAACATTCGGGTGTTGAGATCGGCGTCAGGCGGCACCGACGGTGACGGGTCGTACTGGAAGAAACCGTCGAGAACGACCCAGTCGCCTTCGTGATCGGTGGTCTCGAAGGCGTTGATCCAATGCAGCACGTACGTTGGATCGGCTTCGAACCAACGAACGTCACCCGGTTCACCACGTCGGGGCACGATGGCGAAACGAGTGGGCATTTCCGGATGCCATTTCGTGGCGTACACACCTCGAGACATCAGATCGGGGTCCCAGAACAGCGGACAGTCGTTGAGGATCGCGTAGTTCTCGGTGAACGCCATGTCGTGGGGTAGGCGCGGTCCAGGCAGTTCGATCGGAACGTAATGCACGAGTTCGTGACGGTCGTTCACGACGCCGTAGTGCATGTAAGGCGCGGCAGTCTCGTAGTTGAAGAAGAGCAACTCGTTGGTGTTCTCGTCGACTTTGGTGTGAGCCGACACACCCGCCGACGGGAACTTGCCGTTCCAGGAAGCGCGACCGCGACCGTCGAGTGTTCGCGGATCGAGTTGGTACAACTCGCCGCATTGGTAGAAGCTCGACAGAGCGAGTCCACCGAATACGACTACATCGGTGCTCGAGGCGTCCTTCATGCGGGTGCGTGCACCCCATCCATCGCTGCGTGGTGACTTAGCCGGCGACTCGGCGAGCCCCGACCACTGTGACGATCCGGCGTCGCCCTCGATGGCCAGGCCCGTTGTACGGACGAAACGGTTGCGGTACTCGGCGGTGCCGTTGGCGAACGACATGCAGTGCAACATGCCGTCGCCGTCGAATGGGTGATAGCGCTCGAGATTCGGATGCAGCGGATTCTCGGTGTTGCGGATGTACACGCCGTTCAGATCGTGGGGAACACTTCCGACCGTCGGCATCTGCGTCGCCGTGTATTCGGTCGACTGCGGTCGCCAAGCGCCGGTGCGATACGGGTGGTCGTCATCCGGCGGCAACGTCGAATGGAAGCGCTCGTTGATCACGATCCCCATGCGACGCGACTGTACTGTCGCCTCCGCATCATGTGGTCCGCACTCGTCCTTTCCTTCGGTGTCATCTTCGTGGCCGAGCTCGGCGACAAGAGCCAGCTCATGGCCATGGCCTTCGCCGCTCGTTTCAAGGCGCTTCCGGTTCTCGTCGGTATCACGATCGCCACCGCGGCTACCCATGCGATCAGCGTGGGGATCGGATCGGTGCTCGGTGCTCGGTTGCCCACCGACACCATCGCCGTCGTGGCCGGTGTGGCTTTCCTGGTGTTCGCTGGTTGGACATTGCGCGGCGATTCACTCGACGACGACGAGAAGTCGGCGGCCGATCGCTCGACCCGCAACGCCGTGGTTGGGGCGAGTGTGGCGTTCTTTCTGGCCGAACTCGGTGACAAGACCATGCTTGCCACCATCACCTTGGCCACCAAGGAAGATCCGTGGGGCACGTTCATCGGATCCACTCTCGGCATGGTCGCTGCCGACGCTCTGGCGATCGTGGTCGGTCAGATTCTCGGTGCCCGACTCCCGGAGAAAGCCATCCGCATCGGCGCAACGGTCGCTTTCGTAGTGTTCGGAGTTCTCTTGATCGTCGAAGGACTGCGCTGACCGAACCTCAGCCGAGTAGGTCTTCGGCGGCTTGACGAACCTGCCAGTCGCGGTCCTCGAGAGCTTTGGTGAGGGCGGCCTTCACATCGTCGCCGTCGAAAGGTGCCAGCGCGAGAACAGCGCGTCGGCGAACCGTGGGCTTGTCGTTGCATGCCTGAAGGATCGCCGGTAGTCCTCGTTCGTCGCCGATGGCACCAAGTGCGGCAACGGCTGCTTCGCGTACGAGTGCTTCGTCGTGCGATGTGCACAACTCGACGAGGCGCGGAACGATGTGCGGCAGGGGTGTCTCGTGTTCACCGCACGACCAGGCGGCCATCTCCACGACCATCGGATCGCCGTCGTTCAAGAGCGGCCCGAGGTCGAAGCCGGGTAGCTCGGCACAGAGCTCGGCCACTCGGCAGCGGACGCGCGCGTGCAGATCGTCGATTCCCTGAGAGGCCAACTCGGCGGTGAAGAGTCCGAGTCGAGCCATGGCACCGAAGGCGGCCTCGCGTACACCGGGTTCGTCGTGAGCGAGCGCGCGCTCGACTGTGCTGACGTCACCCGTATGACCGGCGATGACCACGTCGCGGCGCAGCTCGGCTGCGTCGCCGTCACCCATGTTCCCCCTCCGACTTCCTTCCTAGAGACGCTCGATCACGTTCGTGACGGTCCACGAGATGACGAGTGCCGTGGCGATCGCACCGACGAACGCCACCCCTACTGCTATCCCACCGAGGGCGATCAGATCAAGAATTCTCCGTGGGGCTCGCTCGGCGGCTCCGGGCCAGGCCTCCACAGGTGCCTCACGACCAGCACCGTCGCGGGGGTTCACACGAGAACTTCTGGCAGGCTTGCGCCATCCGACGGCCACCAGCGTGGCGAGCGCCAGACCAGCGAGAAGAGCGACCCGAAGAGTGATGTCAGAGACCGACATGACGACCGACACCGTACCGGCCCCACCTGGTGAGATCGTGCGCGCCCGGCCGCTATGGGGGGTGCCCTTCGTGACGGTTGCCTACCTCATGATCGCCGCCGTCCTCGTGGCGATGGTGTGGCCCATCGTGCGCTACGAGACGGCGCCGGGGACGGCGAGCTTTGTGTCGTCGCGTCTGACCATCTCGGGCGGTGAGGCGTCGGGTGAACCGGTTCAGGTGTTCGACCCTGACGGTGGGGTGCGATTCGTGACGGCACTCGGCAGCGAACTCACACCGCTGCAAGCGTTCATGGGTTGGGTCGATCCGTACGTGAACGTGCAAACGTGTGAAGAAAGATTCGGCGACTGTGAACCGTCGATCAGCAAGCAGATCCAGTTGGGTGCGATGGCCACGGCCAAAGAAGTTGCAGCCTTCGTTGCGCTGTCGTACATCGGCTTCGAGGCGACGTTCGCCGAAGGTCCAGCCCAAGTGGGTGGTTTCGATCCGGAACTGTGCCCAGCCGATGCACCCGAGCTGCGTGCGTGCCGCTCGCTTCAAGTGGGTGACGTTTTGCTGTCGATCGAGGTCGACGGCCGAGACGGTGAGCCGACGATGGTCACCGGAATCGGGGTTCTGTCCGACGTGAGCGAGGCCATCGCCGAGACCGTGCCTGGCGACGTGGTGACCATCACCGTGCGGTCGATCGGCGCGCCCGACGACGAAGTGCGGGTGGTCGAGGTCGAGCTCATGGAGAGTCCGTCTGAATCGGGGCGTGTGATCATCGGCTTCAACCCGCGCGACACCCGAACCGTCGAACTCCCGGTCGAGGTCGACATCGACACCGATTCGATCGGGGGGCCTTCGGCCGGCCTCGCGTTCACGTTGGCCCTCATCGACTCCCTGACCCCCGGAGAGTTGAGCCCGCCCGGGGGGTTGGCCGTGACGGGCACCATGGCCGGCGACGGGTCGGTGGGTCCGATCGGGGCTCTGGTGCAAAAGGCGGTGGCGGTGCGTCGGGCCGGGGCCGGGCTCTTCCTCGTGCCGAGTGCGCAAAGTGTGGATGAACTGGCGGCGGCCCGGTCGGCGGCCGGACCCGGGGTCGAAATCGTGCCGGTGTCGACCCTGGAGGAGGCTCTGGCTGCCTTGGCTGAACGGGGTGGAACCCCGGTTGAGCAGGGCTGACGTTCGCACGTCACGGGGGATTGCCACCCCTCATCCACAGGCATTCCGTACTCTCCCTGCGTGGCTATCTCGTTTTCGCGTCCCGATCCGTCGTCTCCGTCCGCTGTGGCCGGGGCGGCGTTCCCGACTACCCGCCGAGGATTCGACCAATCGGAAGTGCGCGATTTCTTGCGCATGGTCTCGGCCGAATTGTCCCGCTTGCAGGAGCGGGAGCGTTTTCTCGAGCGTGAACTCGCCAATCAGCAGGGGGTCTCGCTCGTTCCTGGCGACCTCGATGAGGACCGTCTGGCCGAACTGCTTGGTGAGGAGACGGCTCGGATCATCCAGGCGGCTCGTGAGGCGGGAGTCAAGTTGCGTCATCGGGCCGAAGAGACGGCTCAGCGTCTGATTCGTGACGCCACCGAGGACGTGGCCCGGATTCGTGAAGAGGCCGATCTCGAGGCGGCTCGGGTCCGTCAGGACGCCATGGCCGATGCCGAGAGCGAGATCATGATGGCCAAGCAGCAAGGCCGCGACATGGTCGACGAAGCTCGCGCTTACCGCGAGCGTGTGCTCGCCGACATCTCGCGCCGACGTGAGTTGGCCCGTGAGCAGATCGAAGACCTCTATCACGGTCGCGAGCGGTTGATTCAAGCCTTCGAGCGGGCGCGGGTAGCCGCCGATGACGTGCTGAGTGATCTCGAGGACGCTGCTGACGAACCGAGTGGTTTCGTGAATCTGGCCAACTCGACGGGTCCGGTCCCACTCGTGGTGCAGGACGATCCGGTGGTGTACGACCAGGACAGCGACGACGACGTGGACGCACGCGTGGTGCGCCATCCATCGATTGATCAGCCCGAGTCTCCCGATATGGACGCCGAGGAGACGGTCGTCGACGACGGGGTCGTGGACGAGGTAGTGGTCGACGAGGTAGTGGTCGACGAGGTAGTGGTCGACGACACAGCCGACGAGACGACCGACGAAGTTGAGACGGCCGATGTCGTCGACGCGGTTGTCGAGTCGGCGGTCGAGGCTCCCGAGCCGGTGTCGAACGTGGTGCAGTTGTTCGGCAAAGCCGAGGCGACTGTCGATGATGTCGACGACGATTCCGAAGACGGCGACGAGGCTCCCGAGCCGGCTCCGGCGCCACGCGCCGTTCGTCCGTCGGCCAGCACCGACGACATCTTCGCCAAGCTGCGTCGAGCGAGCGCCGAGATGGTGGCCAAGGAGGCCAACAAGGAAGCAAATCCTTCCGATACGAAAGAGCCCAAGGTGCCGTCGGTTCCGGTAGCGCGTTCGATCGCCGAGACTGTCGGCACGGCGAGCACCTTCGAGACACGGGACGAGATCATCGTTCCGCTCATCTTGACCATGGGCCGCAAGGCCAAGCGGGTGCTCGCTGACGAGCAGAACCAGATCCTCGACGTGTTGCGCGCCAAGAAGCCGGTGAAGACTCTCGATGCCATCGTCGGGCCGAAGGCCGAGCACACCAAGCGTTATTGCTCGGCGCTGTCGGCATCGATCAAGTCGGCTGCAGTGGCAGGCGCCCGTTCGATGCAGACCTCCGACAGCAAGGCGACCGATCGCGAGCTGGGCGACATGGTGAAAAGTCAACTGAAGGCTGTCGACGAGGTCATTGTCACGTCGATCGTCGAACCACTGCGCGAACGACTCAGCCGGTCCATGTCGCAGTCGGCCGACAACGCCGAGTTGTCGAAATTGGTTCGAGCACTGTTCCGTGAGTGGAAGAGTCAGCTCATCGACGAGCAGATCGATGATCTCGCTTATGCGGCGTACGGACGTGGTGCTCTTGCGGCCCTCACACCGGGAACCAAGGTGTGTTGGAAGTACGACCCGGCGGGTCCGGCGTGCCCTGATGCTGAAGACAATTCTTTGGCTGGTGCAATCGATGCGGGTGAAGCGTTTCCCACGGGTCACACCCACGCACCGGCTCATTCGGGTTGCCGATGTGTCATCGCGCCGATGCAGAACTAATCTGACCCCGTGCGCATTCCCTCGGACCTTCCCGGTGGTCCGCGTCGTCGTGGCCCCCGTGGTCCGCGCGGCAACCGGCCCGCCTGGGCGTCGAAGGGCCGATTGATCCTCGTTGCGATCGCGGTCGTTCTCGTCGTTTTGTTCCTGTCGGCTCGAACACTTGCCAACTTCTACGTCGATCTGCTGTGGTTCGACTCGGTCGAGCGCACCGACGTGTTCTGGACGACCTTCTTGTCGAAGGTTCTGCTTGGTTTGGTGTTCGCCGTCGGCTTCGCCGTTTTGTGCTTCGTTAGTCTCACGGTCGCGCAGCGGTTGGCGCCATCCGATCTGCCGGCTGGCCCCGAACGCGAGATCGTCGAGCGGTACCGAACCGTGGTGCAGCCGCGATCACGTCTGCTTCGTATCGGCGTAGCCATCCTGTTCGGATTGTTCGTGGGCCTTCCAGCCATGTCGCAGTGGAGCGAATGGTTGCTCTTCCGCAATTCGCAGTCGTTCGGTATCGACGATCCGCAGTTCGGTGTCGACGTCGGGTTCTACGTGTTCCGGCTCCCGTTCCTCACCTACGTGGTCGACTGGGCATTCGCCGCGCTCATCCTCATCACGATTCTCAGCGCGATCATGCACTTCCTCAACGGTGCGATTCGCGTCCAAGATCCGAAGGATCGTGTGGCCAAGGGAGCCCGAATCCATCTGAGCGTTTTGTTCGCCCTACTTGCCGTCATCAAAGCGGTCGACTACTGGTTGCAGCGATTCGAACTCACGGCCTCGACCCGTGGCGTGGTGAAGGGTGCCACCTACACCGACGTCAACGCGCAGTTGCCGGCGATCAACCTGCTGATCATGGTGAGCCTCCTCGTGGCAGCGCTCTTCCTCGCCGGTGTGCGGTGGGGCGGATGGCGACTTCCGCTTCTGTCGATGGCGTTGTGGGCGCTGGTGGCCGTCATCGCCGGCGCGATCTACCCGGCGATCATCCAGCGGTTCGTGGTGCAGCCGAACGTGACCACCCGTGAGCGCCCGTACATTGCGCGCAATATCGAAGCCACTCAGGCGGCGATGGGTCTCGACAACGTTCGAGTCGAACAAGTCGATTTCAACGGTGTCACGAGTGCTGATGTGTCGGAAGACGCTGCTGTGTTGGCCGATGCTCGACTTCTCGACATCTCCGAGATGCGCGACCGGTTCTTTCTCGACGAGGGTCTCTTTGCGTTTTACGCCATCAACGATCTCGACGTCGACCGCTATTCGATCGACGGTCAGATGCAGCAGACCTTCGTGGCGGCTCGTGAACTCAACTCTGATGGCATCCCCAACCGAACCTGGGTGTCGCGTCATCTGATCTACACCCATGGTTGCGGAGTGGTGGCAGCATCGGCGAGCAAGATCACGCCCGACGGACGTCCGATCTACACACCGCTCGACGTCGATCAGCCCGAGCTGTACGTGGGTACCAATCAGCCCGGTTATGCGATCGTGAGGACCGACCAGGTCGAGCAGGCGTGTCCTGGACGGGATGCAGGCCCGTACGAAGGCGACGCCGGTGTACGCCTCAACTCAACTCTGCGTCGCCTCGCGTTCGCCGTGCACTTCAGCGAGTTCAACCTCTTCGGTTCGAGTCTCATCCAGGACGACTCGCGACTCATTCACGTGCGCGACGTTCGCGACCGAGTGTCGAAGTTGGCGCCGTTCCTACGACTCGACGCCGATCCGTATCCGGCTGTGGTCGATGGCAAGGTGCGCTGGATCCTCGATGCTTTCACCACCTCCTCGCGTTATCCGTACGCGCAGCAGGCCAACACCTCGCAGTTGGCGCCCGGTTCTGGCCTCGACACGAACTTCAACTACGTGCGCAACAGCGTGAAGGCCGTGATCGACGCCTATACCGGTGACGTCACGCTCTACGTGATCGACCCGACTGATCCGATCGTGAACGCGTGGGCCAAGGCCTTCCCCGATCTGTTCACTCCGGGCGATCAGGTGTCGACCGAACTGCGCGAGCACTTCCGCTACCCCGAAGATCTGTTCCGGGCGCAGACCAATCTGTATGGCCGCTACCAATTCTCTGACGTCGATCAGTTCTTCAATCGTGACGCGGCGTGGAGCGTTGCTCAGGCGGCACCGCGTGATCCGGAAGTGTCGAATGTCGTGACAGGTGTGGCGGTGACCGACGCGGTGTCGGAGGCCAACACCGGTGATGTGGCCGACGCCAACGTGAATCGGTTCGAGCCGTACTACTCGTACTTCCGGGCACCGGGTGATGACGTGTCGAAGTTCTCGCTGTTGCGACCCTTCGTGCCGTTCTCGGCCGACGATACTCGCAAGGAGTTGCGAGCCTTCATGACGGTGTCGAATGATCCCGATACCTATGGTCAGCTCACCGTGTATCAAGTGAACGGTTCGTTGCCCGAAGGTCCGGCCACGGTGGCCGCTGAACTCACGAGTGACACCGAAATCGCTCCGATTATCACATTGCTCGACCAACGTGGTTCGCGTGTGGTGTTCGGCCAGTTGCAGTTCTTTCCGGTGGGTGACGGTCTCGTGTGGATGCGTCCGTTGTACGTGCGTCCCGACGATCCGGGTTCGAAGCAGGTTTTCGTGCGTCGCATCCTCGCTTGGTACGACGGTCGATCGGTGATCGGCGACAACTTGACGGACGCCATGAATCGTTTGTTCCCGGGAGCGAATGTCGACCTCGGTGAGATCGCCGGCGAAGTGAGCATCGATTCGGGTGTGATCGACGAACTCGATCCGGGTACCGACAGCGGAATCGACACGGGCACGGGTGGCGGTACCGACACAGGTGCTGGTACCGGGACGACGGTCGACCCCGACACCACCGATCCGGTGGCCTTGCTCGAAGCAGCCGAATCGGTGTTCGACGAAGCCGATGCGGCACTGCGGGCCGGCGACTTGGGTGAGTACCAAGCCAAGGTGCGGGAAGCCGAAGATCTGTTGGCACGGGCGCTCGAACTGCTCGGCGCCTGAGTTTCTGACGTCTCAGCTGTTCGGGCGCTGACGTTGCAGACGTTCGGCGAGTTCGGCCAAGTCCTGTCGGAAAGCGATCTCGTAGCGCGCCTGTTCGTTCGCCAAGCGCGCCTGGTCGGAGCGAACTTCGTCGACGATCGCGGGTACGTCGCCGAGGTGCGAGATCTCGTCACCCATCGCCGTGGTGCGCTGAGCCAGTGAGTCGATGTCGCCCGACAACTCGCCGAGTTGATGGGTGACTTCGGTGCCCACCTGGGTGATGCGAGCGTCGAGTGATCCGAGTCGGGTGACGAGATCGTCGACCTGGCCCGATGATGCAGCCTGCGACGAGGTGAGGGCGGCGAGTTGGGACGTGAGGTCGCGAATTTGGTTGCGCATCTCGTCGAGTTCGGCTTCACGTGCCTTCTTCGACTTCTTGAACAGTGCCACGGCCGTACGGTAGTCGTCGCCGATGGTGACGACGTGCGCATCTACCATGGAAACGTGCGTCGAATTGCGGTGGTGATGGCGATGGCGGCCGAGGCCGCACCCATCTTGTCGACCCTCGATGCGCGATCGGTCACGAGTCCGAGCCCCTTGGTGACGCGCTGGTTCGACGCCGAGCGCCATGGAGCCGAGGTGCGGGTGGCGATCAACGGCCGGGATCGTCGCTTCGGCGTCGATTCGATCGGAACCGAAGCGGCCGCTCTGACGACCTATTCCACGATCACCGCGTTCGCACCCGAACTCGTGATCTCCGCCGGTACGGCCGGTGGCTGGCAGCGATGCGGAGGAGAGGTGGGTGACGTGTACGTGAGCGACGGGCAGGTGGTGCATCACGATCGACGGATCGCCCTCGAAGGGTTCGAGGCCTACGGCATCGGCGCCTACCCGGTGGTGAGTGCGCGCAAAATGGCGCGATCGCTCGGGTTGAAGACTGGAGTGGTGACCACCAGCAACTCGCTCGACGAGAACGACGACGATCAGGCGATGATCGCGGCGTCGGGCGCGTGCGTGAAGGACATGGAAGCTGCGGCCGTGGGCTACGTCTGTGAACAGATGTCCGTACCGTTCATGGCAGTGAAGGCGATCACCGACCTGGTCGATCACCACACGGCGACTGCCGAACAGTTCACTGCGAATCTGAAGGTGGCGTCGGCGCGTCTGGCCGACACACTGGTGAGTGTTCTCGACTGGTGCATCGCCCGCGAGATCGCCGAATTGAGTTGATAGCCGGGAGCTTTGACAGGTTGGTCGTTTCAATTGGTGGCTATCAACCCTCTATCTCTGACGATCGGCGAGACTGCGTCGGTGACTCGCCGTCTCGTGATCGACACCGACATCGGCACCGACGTCGACGACCTGTGGACTCTCGCCATGGTGCCGAACCTGGTCGACGTGAACCTCGAAGCGGTCACGATCGTCTACGGCGATACCGACTTGCGGGCCCGTCTGGCGTCGGTTGCACTTCAGGGAATGGGGCTCGACGTTCCCGTGTATTGCGGGTGTGAACAGCCGATGAGCGGCAAATCGGTGTTGTGGGCTGGCCACGAAGGGGTCGACGTGCCGGGAATCTCCGATGCGACGTACTCGTCGCGTGACGGCGTCGAGGTTCTCGTCGAATTGGCTGCGTCCGATCCGGGAACTCTCGAGATTTTGGCCATCGGCCCACTCACCAACATCGCCGAGGCGATCCGCCGAGACCCCGACTTCGCGCGCAATCTCAAGCGCCTCATCGTGATGGGTGGCGAATTCAAGTCCGGGTGGCCAGAACACAACTTCGTGTCCGACGCGGTGGCGACCGACATCGTGCTGCGCTCAGGTGCACCGATCACGATCGTCCCCCTCGATCAGACCTTGCGGGTTTTCCTGCACGAGGCCGACATCGACCGAGTTTCCGCCGAGCACCCCATCGGCCGGTTGATCGCCGAGCAGTCCCGCACCTTTTGGCAATGGCTGTCGACCTTGCGGGAGGGGATGCCGAACGACCGCAGCCCGGCGCACGATCCGTTGGCCCTGCTCGTGGCTATTGAGCCGGAGCATTTCACTCTCACCCCGATGACGGTGAAGGTGGATGACGAGGGCCGGGTCAGCGGGACCCCAGACGAGCGGTCGCCGGCCCAGGTGGTGACCGACCTGGATGCCGAGGGGGCTCACCGGGCCTTGACCCGTTTCCTGGAGGGGTAGTTCGGCTTCAGGGAATGTGCGGAACACAGGGTGACGTGCGTGATGGGACGTTTCGTTGGATAAAGCGTATGAACAGAACTAATTTCTATTCGTTATGTCCAGCCTCCGTATCTCATCTCTTGCTCGCCGTTGGGCGGTGTTGGTGGGTGTGTTGGTGGTTGGTGTTCCGGTGTATGTGACGCCGCGGGTGTTGGCGGTGCCGGTAGGGGTGACGCCGGGTTTGCCGGTGGCGTGTGTGGAGGAGGTGTCGGCTGATTCGTCGGTGCCGGTGACGACGACGGTTGCGTCTGCGACAACCTCGACGGTGGCTCCGTCGACGACAGTGGTGTCGTCTGGTTCTGAGGTGGCGGTTGTTGTTCAGGATGTGGTGGTGGATGAGTCGTCGACGACGTCTGTTGCGGTGACGACGTCGGCTCCAACGACCACGACGGTTGCTCCGACCACGACGTCAGCTCCGACCACGACCGTTGTGTCGTCGACGACGTCTGTTGCAGTGACGACGTCGGCTCCAACG
>CBFHWN010000016.1:0-18644 GCA_965659595.1 uncultured Ilumatobacteraceae bacterium
CAACCCGAACCCGATTTCGATGGCGTGACCATTCAGCACTTCGATTCGGCCGACGATTTCTTCGCCCACATGGGTGAGCCCGACTTCCCCGAGGTCATGGCCGACACCGAACGGTTTCTCGACACCACCAACATCTGCTGGGTAATCACCGAGGAACCCACCGTGGTCATCGGCTGACCACGTGTACTCGGTGCCGGCGCTCGTCGGTTCGCGCCTGTCGCTCGAACCGTTGTCGTCGGCGTTCGTGGACGATCTCGTGGCGGCGGCGAGTGATGACCGATCGACGTACGGGTTCACGAACGTTCCGGCCGATGGTCCGGCTATGGGCACCTACGTCGACACGTTGATCGCCGACCGTGACGCCGGTCAAGCCTGGCCCTTCGTCCAACGTCGACTCTCCGACGGCACCGTGGTGGGATGCACACGATTCATGAATCTCCTTCGATGGTTCGGACGAGGGACGGCCGACGATCCGTTTCCCGACGAAGTAGAAATCGGAGGCACGTGGCTCGCCACCTCGGCTCAGCGGACGGGGATCAACACCGAAGCCAAGTTGCTCCTTCTCTCGTTCGCCTTCGAGCACTGGGGTGTGGGGCGAGTGGCCATCTGCACCGACGCCCGCAACGAACGGAGCCGGCGGGCGATCGAGGGAATCGGCGCCGAACTCGACGGTGTTCTGCGCAGTCATCGGCTGAGCACGGTCCCGGGTGAAGAGGGAACTCTGCGCGACTCGGCCCTCTATTCCGTCGTCGCGGCACGGTGGCCACTGGTTCGCGACCGACTGGAATCTTCGCTGACAGCGAACGAGATCTAGGGTCTGGACAAACGATTTTCTCCAGGGGGTGGAGGGTGAAGAAGTATCCGATCGAGTTGGGCACGTTGCTCTACACGATGGTTGAGCCTCACAAGGGCCACGAGGTCGAGTACAACCGCTGGTACGAACGCGATCACTTCTACGGTGGAGTGCTCGTCGGCGAATACTCGTTCGCCGGTGATCGATTCGTCTGTACCGCCGACCTGAAGAAGTTGCGATACCCGGTCGAGAGTCCCATGACACCCGACCCGATGTCGGCTTCGTATGTCGCCATCTACTGGGTGTTGAAGGGTCATCACGACGATTGGAATCGTTGGAGTGTCGACACCGTGAAGAACCTTCATGCGACCGGCCGGATGTTCCCTGAGCGCACGCACATCCACACCCAGCTGTACGACAACAAGTTCTCGTGTACCCGCACCGAGACCGGCACCCCGATCGAGCTGGCCCTCGACCGCGGCTACCCGGGAATCGTCGTGAACGTCGGTGAGCTCGCCGACGGCGTGAGTCACGAGCAGATGTGGAAATGGATGAACGACGAGTGGGCGCCGTCGGCTCGTGGGCAGAGTTGGGGACCCGATGTCTTCAACTACGCGACGTTGCTTCCCTTGCTCGATGACGCGCCGCCCGACGTGCCCCGAGTGCCGCGGGCTGACCGTCGATTCCTGCAGATCCACTTCGTCGATCACGATCCGGCCAAATCATGGGAGACGGGCTACGGACGCTTCGGCGCCGATCTCGAGGCGAGCGGACTGGCCACCCACCTCTGGACGAGCCCCTTCAAGAACACCGTCTTCGGTACCGACACGTACACCGATCAACTCTGGTAGGGAACATGGAACCGATCACTGGACAACGCATCCTCGTCACGGGCGTGACCGGCTGGGTCGCCGGACCGCTCGCCGCGTCTCTCGCCACACAGGGCAACACCGTGTTCGGCGCAGCACGTTTCCGCGACCCGGCTCAACGTGAGCCGTGGGAGGCACAGAACGTGCAAACGGTGAGCATCGATCTCGAGAAGGGTCGCCTCGAGGAAGTCCCGAACGATCTGGATCTCGTACTCCACTTCGCGGTCGCCAAGAGCAACAACTTCGAAGAGGCCTTTGCGAGCAACGCCCACGGCAGTGCCGACCTCATGGAGACGGCTGCGTCACGCAGTGATCGCCTGAGCTTCTTCCATTGCTCGTCGACCGCGGTCTACGCGCCGCACGATCACGAACCCCGCATCGAGACCGATCTGCTCGGTGACAGCCACCGGCCGATGCCGGGAATGCCCACCTACAGCATCTCCAAGATCGCCGGTGAAGTTCTGGTGCAGCACACTGCGAAGCGCCTTGGTGTGCCGACGGTGATCGCCCGGCTGAACGTGCCCTATGGCGACCAGTACGGCTGGATGCTTTTCCACCTCATGATGATGGAGCGCGACATTCCAGTGCCGGTGCACGTCGACCAGCCCACGAGTTACACGCCGATCCACGCCGACGACATCGCGCGGAGCATTCCGTATCTCCTGTCGTACGCGTCGACGCCGGCCGAAATCGTCAACTGGGGCGGCGATCAGATCGTGTCGATCGAGGACTGGTGCGAGGAAATGGGTCGGCTCACCGGACTGACTCCCACGTTCAACCCCACCACGGCGACGATCGCCGCCATCATCCCTGATCTGTCGAAACTCCACGAACGAGGTTTCCACACCACGGTCGACTGGCGAGACGGGATCCGTCGCCAGATCGCGGCCAATCGACCGGAGTTGCTGAAGAACTGAGTCAGCCGTCGATCTGCTCGTAGAGCATCGACTTGTGCATGATCAGGTCTTCGGGATCTTCGGGCATCTCGCGATTGCCGTACGACACTTCGCGCAGAGACGTACGAATGGCGACGGCTGCGAAACGCAGACTGGCGTAGGTGACGTACCAGTCGAAGTCGTCGATTTCGCGGCCACCGGCGTTCACGTAGGCCTCTTGCACGTCGTCGGCTCGGCAGAACTCGGGGAAGCCGGGCATCTGGAAGACGTCGGCGAGCGACTGAAAGAACATGTGCATGAACACGAGCCAGCCCACGTCGACTCCGGCCGGGCCGGCGTCGACCATCTCCCAGTCGAGAACTGCGGTGGGGGTGAGGCCGTTGAACAACACGTTGCCCGGACGAGCGTCACCCCAATTGAGGACCGTCGGTCCGGGGTTCTTCGGACGACGGGCGGCGAGCCAGTCGAGAGCCCGTTCGATGATGGGCAGTCGCAGGTCGCCGCGGGCCCAGTCGTAGTAGGCACGCTGTTGAGCGAGGAGTCGTGAGACGTCGTCGCCGTCGAGCGCGGGCAAGAACGAGAGGTCGAACCCGTCGGCGCGAGCACCTTCGAGATCGATCGAGTGGATCTGGGCCTGGAGCGACGCCACCGTGCGAGCGAGCGTCCGTTGATCGTCGATCGAAAACCCGTCGAGGAAACTGCCGCCGAACACGTAGGGCGGCATGTCGGGCAGGGCCAGTCCGCCGACCCGATCCATCACGAGGAAGGGCGAACCGAGCAGAGACTCGTCGCGCTCGACGAACCGAACGTTGGGTACCGGTACCGAGGTGTAACGGCCGACGAGGTTCATGGCGCCGGCCTGGGCGGCCAGGTCGTACACCGGAAACACTGGCCAGTCGGTCATGTCGGGTCGCAGTCGAGTGACGACCGGTTCGCTGCGGTCGCCGTGGTGGATCGTGAAGAGAAGTGTCTCACTGCTCATGCCGGTTCCCTCGGGAATACCGACGTCGGTGATGCGGCACGATGCGCCGAGGCGTTCGGTGAACCACGGTTCGAGGGTGCGGGCCAGTTCGGCTGGGTTGCGCTTCGACGGCAAGGGCATGTCAGGCCGTCTTCACGTAGACGAGCTGTTCGAAGCGATTGGCGATACGCCATCCGGCGGCGGTGCGCACCACCGTGTCGTCGTACCAGCCACTGGCTTGCATGTAGGTGGGGTCGGCACCGTCGGCCCCCGGGATCCGCATGACCATCGTGTACATCGAGCGCACCTTGGCGGTGTCGTCGTCGGTGAACGAAATCGTGAGATTGGATCCCGACGACAAATTGACGTCGAACATGCCCATCATCCCGTTGAAGGTGTCGGCGGCCGACTTCGGATCGCCCACCGGCCCACCAGCGGTCGAGTAGTCGACGTGGGCGTCGGGTGTGAACACTCCCACCCAGGCCGACCAGTCGCGGTCGGACAAGGCCCAGGTGTAGCGGTTGAGTAGATCGGCGATGTGCGCACGATCGAGAGCTTCATTCGACATGGCTTCCCCTCTTGTCGATGTGAACGACGTTCCAATCCTAAACGTCTCGCACCTGTCGAGTCGCCTTGGCAGACTGGGCCGATGTCCTCGACCCGGATCGTTCTTGGAACCTGTCATCACGATTGCCCCGATTCGTGCGGTTGGGAGGTCACGGTGGAGGACGGCAAGGCCATCAAGATGCGCGGCAATCCCAACCATCCGTATTCGCAAGGGGAGCTCTGTCCGAAGGTCAACCGCTTCCTCGATCGCGTGTACAGCCCCGATCGAATCCTGACCCCGTTGGTGCTCGACGGTCCGAAGGGTTCCGGACGGTACCGACGAGCGTCATGGGACGAGGCACTCGGAATCGTGGCCGAGCGCGTGCAACACGTGATCGACACATGGGGTGGGCAGGCCATCGTCCCGTGGGGTGACGCCGGCACTCAAGGTGCCATCCAGATGGACTCTCTGAGTCAGCGCTTCTTCGCTCGACTCGGATCGTCGCGTCAGGTCGACTCGCTGTGCGGTGCGACGGCGGGGATGGGAACTGCGTCGACACTGGGCACCCCGCTGTCGTCCGATCCGCTCACGGTCGAGCACTCGAAGTTCATCGTCCTGTGGGGCACCAACACTCGTCTCACCAATCGGCATCTGTGGCCGTACATCGAGAAGGCTCGCGCCCAGGGGGCCAAAGTCGTCGTGATCGATCCGGTCCGGACCGTCACCGCCGACGCCGCCGATTGGTTCCTGCAACTGCGACCGGGCACCGATGTCGCCTTCGCCCTCGGCGTGATGCATGTGATCGTGCGCGACGATCTGGTCGATCACGACCACCTCGATCGCTTCACGACCGGCTTCGACGAGTTGGCATCCCACGTCGCCGACTGGACACCGGAGCGAGTGGCCGCTGAATGTGGCGTCCAGGCCTCCATTATCGAACGATTCGCACGCGAGTACGCCACGTCGGGTGCGTCGTTCATCCGCACTCTCGTAGGGGCCGAGCATCGCGAAAGCGGCGCGCAGTTCTTCCGCACGGTGTCGTTGCTGCCGGTTCTCATCGGAGCATGGAAGCATCTCGGCGGCGGTTATTCGCGAAGTGTCGGTTCGTACAGTCGCTCGTCGGTCGACATCTCGAAGTTCGCGACCCCGCAGCTTTCACCCGTCGTCGAGCGTCGTCCGATCAGCATGAATCGACTCGGGCGAGCCCTACTCGACGAATCGCTCGATCCGCCCGTGAAGTGCGTCTTCGTCTTCAATGGCAATCCGGTGGTCACCGCCCCCGAAGCAAGCCTTCTGCGGAAGGGCCTGGAACAGCCCGATGTCTTCACCGTGGTGTCGGAGCAGTTCCTCACCGATACCGCTCGCTACGCCGACGTCATCTTCCCGGCCTGCACCCAAATCGAACAGGACGACGTGGTGCCGGCCTGGGGCCATCTCTACGTGGGCTGGAATCACCGGGCGATCGAGCCAGTGGGGGAGAGCGTTCCCAACACCGAACTCTGGCGGCGACTTGCCCGGGCCTTGGGTTTCACCGATCCTGAACTCTTCGCCACCGACGAGGAGTTGCTGGCCACCTGCCTCGACGGATTCGATCTGGACGAATTGAAGACACGCGGTTGGAGTCGTGTTCCCGGTACCGACGACTTGCGTCCCTTCGTCGATGGCTATCCGTTCCCCGACGGTCGACTACCTCTGGCCAACGCTGTCCTCGAACGGGAAGGCCATGGTCGTCTGCCCTCGTACACGCCTTCGTCGGAGGGCGCGATCGACGGAGGGGGGCGTTACCCACTGTCACTCATGTCTCCCAAGTTCCACCAGCGGTTCTTGAACGCGTCGTACTCTCATCTCGACGCTCATGCCGGTCCGGAGGGTGAACTCTTCTGCGAACTCCATCCCGACGATGCCACAGCGCGCCGGATCGTCGACGGCGATCCGGTCGACGTGGTCAACGATCGCGGTCGGCTACGAGCCGTGGCTCGCGTGAGCCAGTCGCCGCGAGTGACGCCAGGCCTCGTGATGGTGCCGTTCGGCTGGGTGGGTGATCGCACACGCGACGGCTTGGCCGTCAACGACTTGACCAACGACACCGCTACCGACTGGGGCGGTGGTGTCGCGTTCTACGACACGTCGGTCGAAGTCGAACGCGTCGGATGACGAAGACCCACTAGGGGCGAAGGCCGACAGTCGTGTCGCCGTAGTCGCCGTCGAGACGGAGCAGCGTCGAATCGTCACAGGCCCAGCCGTCGTCGGTGATCTCGACCGTCGACACCAAGTCACGATCGGCGTCGGTCGGGGGAACCGGCGGATACGAGCGGGTGAAGGCACCGTCCTTCACGACGATCATCTGGTAACACGGGCCCGGTGTGTTGGTGCCGGGGTCGGCCGGTGCGTGAAGCCCGCCTCCCGTCCAGCCACTGATGGCGGATGCCTGCTCGATCACACAGGATCGTGACAACTCCCCGCTCTCGACACACGGTTTCGCTGCCGTCGCGAAGAGGAACATGGCCGACAGGCCTTGCATGCCAAGACCCGACACTTTGCCACCCGGTTGGTACACGTCGATCATGTCGAGGTAGTCGCGAACAGCCGGCACCCGATCGGCCTCTTCGATGAGCGAGTAGGCGGTGCGCACGAACACGCCCTCGACGCTCGCACCGCCGCGCTCGAGGAGGACGTCGGCGTAGAAGCCGGCGTCGGCCATGATGATGTCGGGTCGGTAGTTGAGTTCGTCCATGGCCTTGGTGAGTTGCGGGAGCACTTCGGGCACGCCCACGAAGGCGAGGGCACGAATGTCGCGCGACTTCAATTGCTGAGCGATCGGCACCCAATTGGCCTCACCGAGCGAGCTGTAGGGAACGCGGATGTCGACCTCGATGCCGCCGATCTTTTCGATGAGTTCGACGTACTGTTCTTCGACGATCTGGGCCGTGAGCAGATCGGAGTAGACGGTTCCGAACGACTGCATCGCTTCCGGATTCACTGACAACGCCCACTTGAACCAGCCGCCGTCCTTGTAGTCGGACGGATTGGGCATGGGTGTGAACATGTTGTCGGACTTCGATTTGCCGGCCGTCACCACGAATCCGGCGAAGTCGATCATGTTGCATTCGTGGAAGCGGGGGAACTCTTGATCGTCGAAAGCAAAACCGCCACCGGCCATGGCGAAGGCGTTGTCGCAGATGGCTTCCATCTGCGCCGGCACTTCGAACAGCTTCGAGTCGGCGTCGATGATCTCGATCGGCAGACCAGCGATACCCCCTTGCTCGTTGCACCAGCCGGCGAAGGCGACGGCGGCGTCGTACAACTCGGCGTTGAGTCCGGGGACCGCAATGTTCCCCTTGTCGGACGCGGCAGCGAGTCGGATGCGATCGGGTGACCCGCCGGCCTCGGCGGCCTGCACGGTGGGTGACACTCCGTCGGGGGCTGGGCCGCACGGCGACTCGAGATCGCCGAAGGTGACGGTGGTCGGCTCGGGGGTCGTCGACGAGTCGGGGACCATCGTCGAATCGGTGGTCGGGTCGTTCGCAGCAGTCCCCGTGACCGGCGCATCGGTGGGTGCCGGGGTGGCTTCGTCACGGTTCGCGCACGAGGCGATCACGAGCGAGACGAGCGCGATAGCGGCCATTCGAGTCGATGAACGGGGACGTCGGGAGATGAGGGGCATGACGACAGTCTGACGTACGCGGCATGGTGGGTGCTCGATCCGGGGCGATTACACAGGAGCGATCAGGCTCACTACTCTCAATGGAAAGGAGGGGGCCATGCGCATCGACATGTTGGATCGTGACTGGTATCAGCGGGGGCCGTTCGGCGAACTGGCGTGGATCAGGGCCAACGAGCCCGTATATCGCGACGTGAACGGCATGTGGGCGCTCACCAAGTTGGAGGACGTTCGCTGGGCCGAACGTCAACCCAAGCTCTTCAGTAACGCTCCTTACGGCTCGCGCCCGAACGGAGTACCGCAGTCGTCGATGATCGATGCCGACGATCCGAGTCATGCCGATCAGCGCCGGGTGGTGGCCCGCGGCTTCGGTCCGCGCCAGATGAAGGCCTACGAAGATCACGTGACCGAGGTGAGTCGTCTCCTCGTCGACTCCGTGATCGACCGCGGTGAATGTGACGTCGTCGCCGACATCGCGCGCCCGCTGCCCATGACCCTCATCGGTGAGATGCTCGGCGCTCCCGAGAGCGACTACGAGAAGTTACAGACCTGGAGCGACCGCATGATCGCCGGCTCCGACAAGGTCGAGTACGTGACCGAAGACGTGATGAACGCAGCCCTCGAGTACTACGCCTACATCTCCGAGGTCATGGAACAGCGACGTTCACGTCCCGGCGACGATCTGGTGAGCAAGTTGATGCACGGTGGCTCCGAAAGCGAGTCCCTCGACGACGCCCACGTGATCGGTAACTCGCTGCTGCTGCTGGTGGGTGGCAACGAGACCACGCGCAATGTGATCGCCGGTGGACTCGAGGCGCTGGTGCGTCGACCCGAGCAGCTCGAGTGGGCCGCGCAGTCGCCCGAGAATCTCGAATCGGCCATGGAAGAGATGCTCCGCTGGGTGTCACCCATCAACCACATGAACCGCACCACCACCCAGGACGTCGAGGTTCGGGGCACCGCCATTCCGGCCGGTTCCCAGGTGCTCATGCACTATCTGTCGGCCAACCGCGACGAGGACGTATTCGTCGAGCCCGACGTGTTCGACGCCAGCCGTTCGCCCAACACGCACATCGCCTTCGGCTGGGGTCCGCACCTGTGCCTCGGCGCCAACTTGGCCCGGCTCGAGTTGCGTTCGATCTTCCGCGAGATGTTCAGCCGATTGAAGAAGATCCGGTTCGCCCGACCCGATTTCGTGCCCGAGTACAGCCACGCATCTTTCGTACGCGGCATTCAGTCGTTGCCGGTCGTCTTCGACCGGGTGTAGTCGTCAGGTCAGGAACGCTCGTCGCGTAGCGCTGAGCGGCGCACCTTTCCGGCGTCGTCTCGAACTGCGTGATCGACGAATTCGAAGGTGCGTGGAATCTTGTAGCGCACGAGACGTTCGGCGAGGAAAGTTCGCAGTTCGTCGTCGGAGATCGGGGACGACACTTGCACCATGGCATGCACTCGATTCCCGAGATCTTCGTCGGGCAGTCCGATCACGGCCGACGACACGACGAGAGGATGTTCCGACAAGGCGTTCTCGATCTCGGCCGGATAGATGTTGGCGCCACCCGACAGGATCATGTCGCCGCGACGATCGGTGAGGTATACGTAGCCTTCCTCGTCGATCGATCCCATGTCGCCGAGGCTCTCCCAGCCGTCTGGGGTGGTGCGGGCCTCGGCGCCGAGATAGCGATAGGTGACTCGATCGTTGCGCATGAAGATCTCACCCACCGTGCCGCGTGGAAGTTCTTCGTACGTCTCGGGATCGAGAACCTTCATCTCGCCGGTGACCACCCGGCCAACTGAACCGCGATGAGCGAGCCACTCGTCGCCGCGGATGATCGTGACGGCTTGAGCTTCGGTGCCCGCGTACAGCTCGAAGATCTTCTCGCCGCCGAGCCAGTTGCACCACTCCTCTTTCAACCACGGCGGACACGGTGCCGCCATGTGCCAGACGACGGCCAGCGAGGAGAGGTCGTAGCGGTTCTTCACGTCGTCGGGAAGACGTGAGATACGCGACATCATCGTCGGCACGAAGAGGATCCAGTCGGCGCGATGGCGTTCGATTGCGGCCAAAGTGGCTTCGGCGTCGAAACTGGGAAGGATCACCAGGTGGTTGCCGTGGAAGAGCGACCCGGCCCCGAACGAGAACGGAGCGTTGTGGTACAGCGGTCCGGGTATGCACACGACGCCGTCGACGCGTTGGCCCATTCCGGGCATGCCGACGTTCACCACTCCGGGGTCGCCGGCCACGATGAGTTTCGGCCGACCCGTCGATCCACCTGACGTGGGTGCTTTCATCGCCGGCGCCGTCGTGTCGGGCAGCGGCGAATCGTCGATCGACGTATCGGGTTCGAAGCCGGTCGGAATCGTTCGGCGGCCCGGATGGGCGGCGGCGTCCGCACCCACGACGAGTGACGACTCAGCCAACTCGACGATGGCTTGACGCTCACGGTCGGGCAGTCGATAGCTGACCGGTTGCGGAATCGCCCCCAACTTCCATGCCGCGATGCAGGCTTCGTAGAAGGCGATCGAGTTGGGCAGGGCGACCGTCACGAAACTTCCGTGGGTGACGCCCATCTCGGCGAAGGCTCGGGCCAGACGATTGGTACGCGACTCGAGTTCGGCTCGGGTGACGGTGTGATCGCCGCACGTGATCGCCGGACGCGTGGGGTTCTCTGTCGCCTTGTCGGCGAGTGCTTGCATGATCGAGACGGTTGCCATGGGGATTCTCCGGATGGGTGGAAGGTCGTGAGCGGTGATCAGACAGCGTCGAGAGCCGAGCGCCAGGTGCGATGCCAGTGCTGCAACATGGGTTCGTTGGTGCCGAAGCGGAAGTTCTTCAACCCCATCTCGGCTCCTCGTTGACACTGTTCGGCGACTGGGAAGTCCTCCTTGCCCACGATGAGGGCGGCGAAGTCGGCCCCGGCCTTGCGTGCGGTGCGCTCCTCATCGCTCTGTGTCGGTAGCAGCGACGCTTCGGTGAGTTCGACCGTGCACTCGCCGACGGTGCGGCCTGGGTAGATGCGGAACATCTGACAACTGACGGGTGTCTCGAGTATGACCACCGACGGGAAGAGGGTGTGCACGATGCTCACCGGAGCTACGTCGGGCCACTGGTCCTCGGGAACGTCGGCAATCTTCTCGATACCGGTGGTGGGGAAGCCCCAACGGCCGTGACGCCCGAAGGAGTCGTAGATCGGGTGGTGCAGTACCAAGTCGTACAGCGTCTCGCGGTGCAGGTAGTCGACGTGGTACGTCTCGAGATTCACGTCGAAGGCGATCTTCCAGTTGGCGCGCAGATTCCAGGAGTAGTGACACACCACTTCGTGCTTCTCGTAGCCGCACCAGCGCAGTTCGGGCTCGATGTCGGCGAAGGCCGCCGCCGGATCGGCGTCATCGTTCAGTCCGACGGCGATCAGTCCGGCCACGTCGGCGATCGGAAGCGGCTCGAGACCGAGAGTCATACGGTCGATCTCGTCGAACGCGTACGAGTCGGGTTGACCAGCGAGCGAACCGTCGAGCGAGAATGACCAGGCGTGGTACGGGCACGTGAGACGACGAGCTTCGCCGCATCCGTCGGCGACCTGGGCACCGCGATGCGTGCAGGCGTTCTTGAAGGCGCGCAACACGCCGTCGTCGGCTCGGGTGACGAGTACCGGATGGCCGGCCACGTTCTTGGTGACGAAGGTGCCCGGACCGGGAAGTTCGCCTGTCCAACCCACGACGTGCGAGCCGCGCCGGAACAACACGTCGAGTTCCTTCTCGAAGCGAGCCTGATCGGTGAACACCGTGGCCGGTTCGGTCATGGTGTGCTCGGCGTGCTCGAGAGCCTTCTCCCGGTAGTTGTGAGCCAAGCGACGCACGAGCTCGCGCGGAAATCGTTCGGTCGTCGCACGGATGTCGTCGTTCAGTGCGGTCATGATGGCCCCCTCCTGGTGGGGCGACCCCCTCGCCCCTCAGGAAATTGTGGCAGACAGACCGGGGTGATTCGTCATCTCGACGAAGATTGCCGAACACGCGGCTATCAACTCGGCGTCAGAGCGGTCTTCGCGAAGTTCGGACTCGATGAAGAGTTTCCGGCCTTCACGGCGTTCGAGCCACGCAGTGATCACGAGCGGGGTGTCGAGTGGTGATCCGGCTTTGTAGCTGATCGAGAGTCGACCGGTGTAGGCGATGATCTGGTGCATGTTCAGGACGAAGCCGAGCGCATCGTCGAAGGCGAGCGCCACCATGCCGCCGTGGGCTCGCTGCGGAGGCCCCTCGTCGGCTGGTCCGAACACGAATCGAGCCCGCACGCGATCGCCGTCACGGTGCACCGTCATGTCGAGACCGTGGGGACTGCCGGCACCGGAACCGGGACGACCGAGATGGCTGGCCAGAATCTCGCCGTCTTCGGCCACCTTCTGCAGCGACTTGCCGAAATGCGAGAGATCTCGGACACGACGTGGATCGGCTTCGAGTTCTTCGGCGATGCGCTCGAGTTCGGCCGCAGCGGCGATCATGCCGTCGAGTGACGCCTCATGGCCGATGGCGGCGTGACCGAGTCGACGTACGGCGGCGCCGAGTCGGATTCGGGCCGCGTCGTAGCGAGGGTCGAGTCCTTCGGGGGAGGTCACGGATCGATTCTGGTCGTGTTCAACTCGCGCAACCAACCCCGGGCGACCATGTAGAGAATGACCACACCGAGAATCACGGCGTTCACGACGACGGCGAAACGCATCGACACCACGTCGCCCAGGCGTCCGAGGACGAAGGCGCCGATCGGGATGCCGGCCAGGATACCGAGCAGATAGAAGCTCATGGACCGGCCGCGCATGTGATCGGGGACCGCGCCCTGCACGAGTGTGTTGAGAGCGACCGCCATCTGAAGGTGGGCGAGACCCCCGACGAAGTAGGCGAGGATGCCGACCCAATACCACGACGACACGGCGACGAGTACGGCGTTGGCGGTGAACAGCAGAAGCGACCCGACCACGATGGTCGAGCGTTTCACGCGTTCACCAAGTGCCACCGAGAAGATCGACGACGTGACCGCTCCGATACCGAGGGCGACGAGCAGACCGGCATTGTCGGTGGACGGCCGATCGAAGATACGGCTGGCGATGGCTGGTGTGACGTACTGCAGCGACTGGCCGCAGAGCGATCCGACGAAGGCGAGGATCACGGCGATGCGTAACGGCTTCCTGTTCCAGACGTAGCGACTGCCTTCGCGCAGAATTTCACCCACTCGCCGATCGCCTCGAGGTGCGATCGACTGCACCGGTTTGGCCACGACGAGTGCGGCGAGCACGAGGAGATACGTGGAGGCGTTGATGAAGATGGCCGCTCCGGTGCCCAGTGTCGCGATGACGACACCCGCCAGTCCCGGACCGATCGCGCGTGCCAGTGTGAACTGCACCGAGTTGAGTCGGACTGCGTCGAGCATCTCGTCGGGTGGCACCAAGAGTGGAACGAAACTCTGCCAAGCGGCGGTCTGGAAACCGGTGGCCACACCCGACACCAAGCCGAGCAGGATGATGAGGGTTGGTGTGATGTGGCCACTCGCGTACGTGGCCCACAGGGTGAACGCAGTGACCATGTGCACCACCTGGGTGATGAACAGGATCGTGCGTCGGCTGTAGCGATCGGCGAGTACGCCGGCGTGTGGAGTGAGGAAGACGGCCGGAATGAGCGCGGCCACCGATGACACGCCGAGCCAGGTGGACGAATCAGTGAGGTCGAAGAGAAGTGCCGGGACGGCGACGAGTTGCATCCAGCCGCCGGCGTTGCTGATGGCAGCAGCTGTGAAGAAGTAGCGGAACTCGCGGTGTCGCAGGGCGGCCAGCGAGCCGCGTCGCTTCGATTCGGTAGTGGTCACAGGTCGGGAATCGGGAAGTTGAAGTTGGTGGTGAGTACACCGCCGTCGACTGCCAGAACCTGGCCGGTCACATAACTCGACGCATTCGACGCCAGGTACAGAACTGCAGCGGCGATGTCCTCGGGTTCGCCGAGACGATGAAGCGGTGTGGCGTCTTCGATCGTCTTTTTGAGAACCGGGTCGGCGGCCACGACCTCGAGCGCCTCGGTGAGAATTGCACCGGGAGCCACGGCGTTGACACGAATCTTCGGGTTGAGATCGGCGGCCATGAGGTGAACGGCATGATCGAGGGCGGCCTTCGCGCTTCCGTAGGCGACGTAACCGCGGCCGACCACGTGGCCGATGGCCGACGAGACCATGACGACCGAGGAACCACCGACACGTCCTTCACTCGCCGACACGAGATGAGGAACGCATGCCCGAACGAGACGCAGTCCGTTCACGACGTTGTTCTCGAAGGCGTTGCGTAGATCCTTGTCGGAGGTGTTCATGAACGGCTGCGGCATGGATCCACCCACCACGCCGACCACCACGTCGATGCGTCCGAGTTCGGCAACCGTACGAGCGACAGCTGCCTCGACGGCGTCGGCATCGTTCGCATCGGTCGGAATGGCGACGGCACGACGGCCCATGGCGCGTACTTGCGCCGCCACCGACTCGATCTGATCGACACTGCGAGCGAGTACGGCGATGTCGGCCCCGGCTTCGGCGAGGGCGACAGCACTGGCGGCGCCGATTCCGCGTCCGGCTCCGGAGAGAAGGGCGACCTTGCCGCTCATGTCGAACAGTGAACGAACGCTCATGATGTTCCTCCTACACGAGCCAACGGCTCAGCGATTCGATGACGCACGCCGGCTTGGGCGAACCCTCGACTTCGATCGTGATCACGATGGTGGTCTGCAGGCCGCCGGTGACCTCGGAGACGGCGGTGAGTTCGGCGCCGGCCCGAACTCGCGAACCGACCTTCACAGGCGACGGGAATCTCACCTTGTCGACGCCGTAGTTCACTCCGGCCGAGAACCCCTGCACCTCGACGATCTGCGGGAGGAAGAAGTTCGAGAGCGACAACGTGAGATAACCGTGGGCGATGGGGGCGCCGAAGGGGCCCGTCGTCGCCCGTTCGGCGTCGACGTGGATCCACTGATGATCGCCGGTCGCGTCGGCGAACAGATTCACACGATCCTGATCGACCGTGATCCATTCACTGTGGCCGAGATGCTTACCGAGATGACCGCGAACGTCGTCGGGACCGTTCAAGATGGTGGAGGCCATGGAATCTCCTAGCGAACCGGCGAACCGGTGAGCGATTCGAGGACGTCACCGGCTTCGGCGACGATGCGTTGGACGAGTTCAGCACAGGTGGGAAGATCGTCGATCACACCCACCACCTGACCGCTGGCCATCACACCACTTTCGGTGCGGCCGTCGACGAGTGAGGCCTTCAGCAGCATGGGCGTGTTGGCGGCCATGATCATCTGAGTCCAGGTGAGGTCCATCGACTTGCGCATGGCCAGGCCCTCACGAAGCATGGCGGCGAGTGGAATGCCGGTCATCTTCTTGAAGCGCAACGCATTGACGGCCGCGCGGGGAAGGGCGACCAACTTCGCGCCGCTTCCTTCGAGTTGGTCGACCAACTCGGTGCGCAGCACACGGTGGGGTACGCCGTCGACCTGTGTGCTCACGACGGTGTCGAGCACTCCTTTACCGAGGTAGTAGTCCTTCACCGACTGCGGCACCGACGAGTCGCTCGTGAGAAGGAAACGGGTGCCCATGGCGATGCCCGACGCGCCGTAGGCGAGAGCGGCGACCAACCCGCGTCCGTCGAAGAAACCGCCGGCGGCGATGACAGGAATCCGACCTTGAACGGCATCGACCACCTGAGGAAGAAGGAGGGTGGTGGGAACAGAGCCCGTGTGTCCGCCTCCTTCGCCACCTTGTACGAGCACGGCGTCGACACCCCACTCCATCACCTTCTCGGCGTGTCGCTTGGCACCGATCGACGGGATGACGACGAGGCCGGCTTCCTTCAATCGTGCGATCAACTCGGGCTTGGGTGCCTGGGCGAACGAGGCGACCTTCACTCCCTCGTCGATCATGAGCGAGATGCGATCGTTCACGTCGGCCGAATCGGCGCGCAGATTCACACCGAATGGACGTGTCGTGCGCGACTTCACCTCGGTGATCGATGACTTCACCTGTTCGAAGTCCATCGTGGCACTAGCCAGAATTCCGAGCGCACCGGCGTTAGCAGTCGCACTCACGAGTTTCGGGCCGGCGACCCAACCCATACCCGTCTGCACAATCGGATACTCGATACCGATCAGATCGCAGAGAGGGGTTCGTAGACGCGGGTGCATGCTCACGACGGTAGTTCTCGGTGGCGGAAACCACGTGGGTCGATGCGTTCGATGGCGGTCATCTCGCCATCGGTCGGTCCGCGACTCTCGGGAACGTTCGACGGAACCTCGAGATCGAAGCCGGTGTTGGCCACCACGTCGTCGACGGACACGCCAGGGTGCACCGACAGCAGTCGCATGCAGTGGTCGGAACCTCCGAAGTCGAGGACGGCCAGATTGGTGACGACGCGACGGAGGTCGTGGCGAGTGGCGATGAAGCCCCCCAACTCACGGGCCCGGTCGTAGCCGACACCACTCACCATGTCGACTTCGGGAACGAACACGGTCGACACGTGCTTCGGGATGAAAAAACTCGTCGCATTGTTCACCGTATTGCCCGGTCCGCCGCGCACGCCGAGCAACTGGGCCTTCGGCTTCTGCCACGGACCGATGTTGGCGATGTTGGTGTTGCCGAAGCGATCGATCTGGCTGGCGCCCATCATCACGTGGCGACGACCACCCCACAGCGTGTCGAAAACCTGGCGGAACGGAATCCATCCTTCGACTGTCTTGTCGGTGGAGCCGATCGGCAGATCACCGGCCACGAAGAAGGCTTCGCCGTCGGAGACCATGAGTTCGGGTTCGAAGGTGGCTCGGGCAAGTCGCGCACCGAGCATCGGAATGGTGCCCATTCCGGAAGCGAAGATCTCTCCGTCGCCCCGCCAGGCCTCAGCGCAGGCGACCGCCACCACATCGGCGAGGGCGGGAGTCGTGGGGACGTTGCTCATGACCGAGCCTCCTTCGCAGCCGCTGCTTCGGCTCTCCAGGCCGTGACCGCCGACTGGTAGTCACCCTCCGAGCCGGCGAGGAAGCGCTCGACGAACGCTCCCCACGAGTCGGCGTCTCGCGCCGCCTCCACGTAGGCCTTCTGGAAAGCTTCGTCGCGCCCGTAGTCGGGCTCACACGTGGTGAAGTGCGCACCCTTCGGCGCTTCGATCACGCCGTCCACCATCGAACGATTGATCTTCAACGTGTGGAACGTGCCTTCTTTCAGAAGATCTTCGGTGGGCACGATCTTTTCGGTGCTCACGAAACGGCGTCCCGGCTCGCAGGCGGTGAGGAAGAGATCGTCGAAATAGAGGTCGGGTCCGAGGAATTGCGCGTTGCCCCGTGCGTCGGAGCGATTGAGATGCACGAACGCCGCGTCGAGACGGATGGCCGGAACGGCGAGCAGGTCCTCGCCGTCGGCGTACGGAGAGCGAACGGTCTTCAGTGAAGGATTCACGTCCATGACTCCGCTACCCAATCCGGCGCGAGTGGGAAGGAAGGGGAGTCGGAGGGCTCCGGCGTAGAGCGCCCACTGAAGCATGCCCTCGTCGTATTCGACCGGTTCGGGGATACTGCCGTTCTGGCGAGCTTGGCGGAAGTGGGGTTCGAGGGCGATCGAGTCGAGTGACACGAATCCGTACACCAGACGCTTGACCTTGCCGGCTGCGCACAGAAGGCCGACGTCGGGTCCGCCGTACGACACGACCGTGAGGTCGCGAACGTCGGTGCGCAGCAATGCGCGTACGAGACTCATGGGCTTACGACGGCTTCCCCAGCCGCCGATTCCGACCGTCATACCGCTCTCGATCGTGGCGACGGCCTGATCTTCGGTCATGACTTTGTTGCGGGGGGTGGAGGCCATCAGTCGTCCTTCTTGGCTTTGTCGGTGCCGGCGAAGTCGTCGCGCAGTTCGTCGGACACACCGGTGAGATTGAGCTCGAACGTGAATCCTTGTTCGAAGCGGTAGCTGCGCTTCACGTCCCAGAGGTCGATGCCATTCAGGCTCTCCTTGGCGGCGCGAATGACGGTGGGGTGCTTGGCCGCAATGTTCTCCGCCACTTTCATTGCCGCGTCGCGTAGTTCGGCACGTGGAACGACCTCGAGCACGCTGCCGAAGGCGTGCAGTTCGGCGGCGGTCGCAGTGGCCGAGGTGTAGACCATGGCGCGCATCTTGTGCTGCGGAACGAGACGAGCGAGGTGAGTTGCAGCACCGAGTGCACCTCGATCGACTTCGGGCAGTCCGAAGAACGCGTCGTCACTGGCGACGATCACGTCGCTGTTGCCGACGAGTCCGATACCGCCACCCACACAGAATCCGGCGACCGCCGAGATCACCGGCACCGGGCAGTCGTAGACGGCGGCAAAGGCGGCGAAGCAACCCTTGTTGGCGCCGATGAGGGCGCCGAAGCCGTCGGTGTTCTGCATCTCTTTGATGTCGACACCGGCGTTGAAGCCCTTTCCTTCCGCGCGCAGTACCACCACTCGGCACTTCGGATCGCGCCCGAAGGCGGCGACGGTGTCGGCTAGTTCGAACCACTGGGCGACGGTGAGAGCGTTGACGGGCGGGCAGTCCATGACCACCTCGGCGATCCCGCGGGAATCGAGAGAAGAAGAAATCGGCACGGGGTGAGCGTACTTCTGATCTGACGAGTCGTCAGAAACGAGCCGTTCGGGGCGGTGACCGGCCGGTAAGGTCGCGTCGTGGCCTTGACGATCGACTATTCGGGGCGGATCGCCCTCGTCACCGGTGGAACCAAAGGGGTCGGGCGAGGCATCGCTCAGCGTTTCGCCGACGCTGGAGCCACGGTCGTGGTGTGTTCGCGTCGCATCCCCGACGACGTGCCGGCCGACTGGACGGCGCTCCCCGTCGATCTACGCGAGCCCGATCAGGCCACGGCCATGATC
>CBFHWN010000016.1:18654-28903 GCA_965659595.1 uncultured Ilumatobacteraceae bacterium
GGTGCACCGCCCGCCGATTCGGCGACGGCGTCGGCGACGTTCCAGCAGAAGATCGTGGCCGTCAACCTCATGTCGGCGATCTGGTGCAGTCAGGCCGCCAATCGGCACATGCAGACACAGTCTGACGGTGGAGCGATCGTCAACATCGGCAGCGTGTCGGCCGAACGTCCGGCCCCCACGGTTGCCGCGTACGGTGCGGCCAAGGCCGCTCTCGCCAACTACACGCGCACGATCGGTCAGGAGTGGCTGCCCAAAGTGCGCGCCAATCTGGTGACGGTAGGCATGGTGCGAACCGAACAGGCCCATCTGCACTACGGAGACGAAGAAGGCGTTCAACGCGTCGGTTCGCAAGTGCCCATCGGACGGCTTGCATGGCCGGCCGAAATCGGCGACGTATGCGTGTACCTGTGCTCCTCACTCGCTTCGTACGTGAGCGGTGCGAGTATCGAAGTGCACGGTGGCGGCGATCGTCCGCCGTTCCTCGACACGCCGTACCACGATCCGGCTCGCTGAGAGTTCGTCGATGGACGTCGTCTGGACCGATCTTCACCGGCGCCACGCACCGCAACACGAGATCAACATGGGGCAGGCCATCCCCACGTTCGAACGTCCCGACCGTGCCGAGACCATTCGCGACGAGTTGCTCGCCCATTCCCGCTTTCGGTTCGTCGAACGACGCGAGTTCGGTCGTGAACCCGTGGAAGCCGTTCATCACACAGGACTGATCGACTTCCTCGAGACGGCCTGGACCGAGCTCAACGCATCCACCGGCCGCGACGAGTTCTTCCCGGAAGTCGTCATGCACGCCGGCTTGCGTGACGGGATGGGGAAGGCCCCGCTTCCACAGTCGGCGGTCACCGGTTTCGGCTACTGGTGCTACGAGACCGCCACACCTTTGGTGGAGGGAACTTACGCCGCTGCACGCGCCTCGGTCGATGTCGCCCTCACGGCGGCCGACATCGTGTTGGCCGGTTCGACCCACGCCTACGGTCTGTGTCGGCCCCCCGGACATCACGCGGCATCCGACGTGTACGGCGGTTTCTGCTTCTTCAACAACGCAGCGATCGTTGCCCATCACGTTGCGTCGACGACCGGATCGAAGGTGACCGTTCTCGACGTCGACTACCACCACGGCAACGGCACCCAACAGATCTTCTTCGACCGTGACGACGTGCAGTTCGTGTCGTTGCACGGAGATCCGGTGCGCGCTTATCCGTGGTACACCGGCCACGCCGACGAAGTCGGCACTGGGGTCGGCCGCGGGACCACCGTGAACTTTCCACTGGCCGCCGAGACACCCGACGACGTCTACGAAAGTCGCCTCGCTGACGCCTGCGCGTCAATCGCCGCCTTCGCGCCGTCTTTGGTGGTGGTGTCACTCGGTGTCGACACTTACTGGAAAGACCCGATCAGTGACTTTGCGCTCACGACCGAGGGCTACCGCCGTTGTGGTGCGATCGTGCGTCAACTCGGTCTGCCGACCGTCGTGTTGCAAGAGGGTGGCTACGACATCGAGGCGATCGGTCGCAACGTTCACGCCTGGCTCGACGGCTTGGCCGCGCACTGACGGCTCGTCGGGTCGCAGCGCGTCAGGTCTGCAGGGGCATGAGATGGCCAGCTGCCTCAGTGAGGTGATCGATCCACTCCGGCGACGTCTTCGGTTCGACGATCGGTAGCACCACGAACTTCGAGAAGCCGACGTCGACGAAGTTCTCGATCATTCGCACCAAGGCATCCCAACCTTGCGGGACGAGTCGGCCGACATCGTCCAGATCGGGACGGCGGGCCTTCAATCCGGCTGCCAGCGCATCCGGCAGAGGACCGTGGGCGTAGGGGATGAGGGCTCCGAAATGTTCAGGGTCGATCTCACGCTCGTGTTCGGCGGCAACCCGTTCGACATCTTTCTTGCCGACGGCAACGTCGTCGGGAGTGACGAAGCTCGGAAGCCAGCCGTCGGCCAGACGTCCGACTCGACGGAGTTCGCTCGGTGCGATTCCACCCAACCAGACCTCGATGGGTTGTTGAACGGGCTTGGGGAGCACTCGCACATCGTCGTAATGGAAGAAGTTCCCGTGATGGGTGACGGACTCCTCGGTCCAGCAGGCGCGCATCACGCGGAGTGCCTCGTCGAATCGTTTCGCTCGCTCCTCCCGGAGGACCCCGAAAGCCTGTTGCTCCTGCGGGTCGACCGCGCCGAGACCGAAAGCCGGAAGCACGCGACCGTTCGACATGCGATCGAGTGTGGCCAGTTCCTTGGCGAGGATGACCGGGTTGCGACCGGGAAGAACCATCACGCTCGTGCCGATCTTCAACTTCTTGGTGCGGGCGGCGGCGAACGACATGGCCACGATCGGATCGGGAGCGTCGCCGCCGATACGTTCGCTCAACCACAGGCTGTCGTACTGCAGCTCCTCGAGGGCGTCGACGACGTCGAGAAAACCACCGTCGTTCAGGTTGGTGCGGACACCGAAACCGATACCGATGCGAATCTTCACGAGTGGGCGATCCGTTCGAGGACGTCGGCAGTCTCGGCGGTCATCGAAGCGAAGGGCGAGTGATCGGTGTGCATCGTGACGGTGTGCGTGCACCGTTCGGCCATGATCACTTGATGATCGGGATGCACGGCATCGTCCTCTGTGCACACCACGTAGGTGGACGCGATGGTGTCGAGTGGAGAACCGGTGACGGCCTGAACCATCGTGGCCATCGGTTGGGGTGAGAGACGATCGACGGCCGCCCGTACGACGGCTGCGTCACACGATCCGTACAGAGCCGGGATCGCCGCCACCGGATCGAGGATCGTGGTTCCCTCTGGGCCGGGACGCATCGCGGCGCTCAACCCGACCTCCCTGGGGGGCATCGAGGTGAGAGCGCTCATCACGCTTTCGTCCTTCTGCAGGGCGAAGGCGGCGAGGAACACGAGGTGCGAAACGTCGGAGTGTCGGTTCGCCACTTCGGTGATCACGGCCCCGCCGTAACTGTGGCCGACGAGGACCGGCGAGGTTCGTCCGAGAGCTGCTTGGGCAGCCAGAACCTCGATCACTGCCGCCGCATCACCGTGTAGGTCGGTGAAGGCCGAGCCGGTCGAGCCATGGCCGGGCAGGTCGACGGCCAGACTCGCAATGCCCCGGCGATCGAGTTCGGCTTGAAGGGGCGCCCAGCACCAGGCACCGTGCCAGGCGCCGTGCACGAGGACGACGAGACGTGACGACATGACGTCAGCGTGTCACACGTCGGATCTCGGACGTCAGCCGAGCGCTCGGACCGTCGTACGGAGCGTCAGCGTCGAGCCGGAAGGGCCGAGTTGATCCAGCTGAGGGCGAAGGCGATCGACACCGTGCCGAGCACGATGGAGCCATCGGCCACGGCCGTGGAGGTGTGCAGTACGCCGGCCACGACAGCGGCGATCAGGCTCACGACGAGGGCGAGTACGTGGGTCGGGACACGACGAACGGCCGGGACGCGGATGGGCTTGATTTCTCGGCTGCGGTCGATGGGATGAATCGTCAACATGGTCATGTCCTTCCAGAGACAGAGCATGGCCCGATCTCGCGGAAAAACGAACCGTTTTCATCGAACTGATGTGGATGTCATCGAATCGGAACATTCGGCGCAGTCGCTCGTAATGTTTCTGTCATGTCCGATCACCCCGTCACGAATTCGTCGCGCGCCCCACTCGACATCTTCCGTCTCGATGGGAGGGTCGCCATCGTCACCGGAGCCTCGGCTGGCCTTGGTGCGCACTTCGCCCGCGTCCTGCACGATGCGGGTGCCACGGTCGTGGTCGCGGCCCGTCGCGTCGATCGTCTCGAGTCGCTCGTGGCCGAACTTCCGGGGGCGGTGGCCATGGAAGCCGACCTCGGCCGTCCCGAAGATCGCGAGCGTCTGGTCGAGCGGACCGTCACCGAAGTCGGCGTGCCACGCATCCTCGTGAACAACGCCGGAGTGGGCTACAAGGTTCCGGTCGAGAACGAGGAACTCGACTGGTTCCGTGAGGTGATGGAAGTCAACGTGACTGCCATCTGGCACCTGTCGAAACTCTGTGCTCCACACATGATCGAAGCGGGGAGTGGCAACATCGTCAATATTGCGTCGATGTTCGGGATGGTGGGTGCCGCCCCGGTGAAGCAGGCCCACTACTGCGCGTCGAAGGGCGCAGTGATCAATCTGTCGAGGGAACTCGGTCTGCAGTGGGCTCGCAAAGGCGTCCGGGTGAACAGCCTGTGTCCGGGATGGTTCCCGTCCGAGATGACGGCCGGGATGGATGACGAGGCGAGTATGGATTTCGTCCGAACGATGTCGCCAATTCCTCGCCTCGGCGAATTGGGGGAGCTCGACGGTGCGCTTCTGTTGCTGGCCTCTGATGCCGCGTCGTTCATGGTCGGGTCGTCGATCGTGGTCGACGGGGGCTGGACCGCCCGATGATCCTGCACCTCGCCGTTTGTTCCGAATGGCACGAAGCGGAGGCCGCCGGTTCCTATCCGTGGTCGACCCGGGGCCTGACTCTCGCGCAGGTCGGCTACGTGCACTGCAGTTTCGAGCATCAGTGGCGCGGTGTGCGCGAGCGGTTCTACGCCGATCTCGCCGACGACGAGCTGGTGCTCCTCGAAGTTGACGAGTCGCGACTGGCATCACCCGTTGTGGTCGAACGCCTCGACGGCGCGCCTGACGAGTTCCCGCACATCTACGGGCCGCTCGAAGTGAGCGCCGTCGTGAGCACTCGATCCGTGGTGTCGTGACGCGCGGTATGGACGAAGGTCAATCGAGGTTCGGTGTGAGGTGAGCCCAGGGTTGGGCCGCTTCGAGTTGTGACGCCAAACGGATGAGCACGTCCTCGCGTCCGTAGGCGGCCACGAACTGGATGCCCACCGGCAGACCTTCAGGTGTGCGGTGCAATGGCAAGCTGATCGCCGGTTGACCGCTCATGTTGAACTGGCTGGTGAACGTGACCCACTCACCGGCTCGAGCGAGGGGAGCCATGGCCCGTGACGGATCGTTGCGGATCTCGCCGATCGCGAGCGGAGGCTCGGCGAGCGTGGGCGACAACAGCAGATCCCATCCCTCGGCCCACCAGCTCTGGATGGCCCGCCGGAACGACACCGCCGCCGACTGGGCGAGGGCGAAGTCGACACTCGACACGTCCGCCGCGAACGCCTTCTGCGCCCAGTTCATGAGTTCGCAGTCGTCCTCGGTGAACTCGCGTCCGATGAGATCGCCGAAACGCTTCAGCGATACGCCCATGTTGGTGCTCCACAACGCGCTGAACGCCCGTCCGGTCTCGTTGTCGGCGAGGATCGGCGGCCAGGCCGGTTCGACGTGATGTCCGAGCGACTCGAGCAGCTTGCCGACGTTGTGAACCCCGGTGACACATTCCTGGTGGACGGCGAAGCCACGCGGACTGTGATCGAGGAGTCCGATGCGGAGCCGTCCCGGATCGGCCCCCACCTCGTCGACGTACGGACGAGCGGGTGCTGGCGCAATCACGGCATCGCCGACTCCGGGTCCGCAGGTGGCGTCGAGAAGTCGAGCCGAGTCCCGAACGGTTCGGCTCACGCAGTGTTCGACACCGAGATTGCTCTCGTCGCGCGCCGGACCCATGGTGATACGACCCTGTGACGGCTTCAGGCCGACCAGACCGCAACACGAGGCCGGAATGCGAATCGATCCGCCACCGTCGCTCGCGTGTGCGAACGGAACCATGCCGGAGGCCACCGCCGCTGCGGCGCCGCCACTCGAACCGCCCGGTGTACGCGACAGATCCCATGGATTGCGAGTGGGTCCCCAAGCTTCGGGTTCGGTGACCGGCACGCTGCCGAGTTCGGGACTGTTGGTGCGTCCGAGCGTGACGAGACCGGCTTGTTTGTAACGCTTCACGAGATCGGTGTCGAAGGGTGAGATGTAGTCGGCCGCTTTCAACGCCTTGTTCCCGTTGCTGAGCGGGCGCCCGGCTTCGTTGGCGTAGAGATCTTTCAAGAGGAACGGCACGCCGCGGAAGGGGCCGGCCGGCAGACCAGGATCGCCGGCGAGCCGTCGGGCCTCGCCGAACCACCGATAGGTGAGGGCGTTCAGGGCCGGGTCGTAACGATCGATCCGCTCGATGGCGGCGTCGACGAGTTCACGCGGCGACACCTCACCTGTCGCGACCAGTTCGGCCTGCGCCGTGGCGTCCATCCATCGGGTGTCGTCGGAAAGTGAACTCATGGTCTACTGGATAGCAGGTCTGGATACTGTGGCGAGTCGTGTCGACCCCCCGCCCCTTGCCGGCAGCCCCTCCTGACTCGGCAACCAGCACTCGAGCCCTCGTCTCGTTCGCACCCGTGCGCAACCTGCTCGGCTACAGCATCGCGGTCAATGCCGGAATCCTGCTGCAGGCGACGGCCCTCGGCAAGCAGATCTACGACATCACCGGACGTGAGCTCGACATCGGCCTTCTCGGTTTGGCCGAGTTCCTCCCGGCCGCTCTGTTGGTTCTCGTCACCGGATCGGTCGCCGACCGTTTCGATCGACGCATCGTCGGATCGATCGCGACTTTCGCGGAAGTGTGCTGCGCCATTGGGCTTGCGTTGTACGCACTGACCGAGCCGACTGCGGTCTGGCCGCTCTTCCTTCTGGCCGCCATGTTCGGTGTGTCCCGTGCCTTTGCCGCGCCGGCCACTCGATCGCTGCCACCCATGGTCGCTCCGGACGGGGCGCTCCCGCGAACCATTGCGCTCTACACCGCGACCTGGACCGGGGCGGCGATCATCGGACCGGTGGCCGGCGGAATTCTCTACTCCATTCATCCTTCGTGGGCCTACTGGGGCGCGGCCGTACTCGTTTCGATGGGGATGTGGAGCCTTTTGCGCGTGCAAGTCCTGCGACGTCCCGAGCCACGGGTGGCGGGCGATCGCGTTTCGCTCCACTCGGCGCTCGAAGGGCTGCGGTTCATCAAGCGCACTCCGGTGCTCTTCGCGTCGGTCTCGCTCGATTTGTTCGCGGTGTTGTTCGGCGGTGCCATCGCATTGCTCCCGGCCATCGCCGAAGAGCGTCTCGGCGTCGGCGACGTGGCCTACGGCTGGTTGCGCGCCGCGCCCGGGATCGGTGCCGGAATCATGGCGTTCGTCCTGGCTTCGCGTCCGGTGACTCGACACATCGGCCGGTGGCTCCTCGGTGTGATCGCCCTTTTCGGGGTCGGCACGATGGTTCTCGGTCTCACGTCCAGTTACACCGTCGCATTCCTCGCCTTGATCCTTCTGACCGCCGCCGACCAGATCAGCGTCTACATCCGAGGAACCCTGGTGCCCCTTCTCACCCCCGACGACAAACGTGGTCGGGTGATGGCGGTCGAGAACGTCTTCATCGGCGCGAGCAACGAACTGGGAGCCTTCGAATCGGGCGTCGCAGCGCAAGCCTTGGGAACACAGTTCGCCGTCGTGGGCGGTGGCGCGGCCACGATCGGCGTCGTCGCCGTGTATTCGGTCTTCTTCCCGTCGCTGCGCCGAATCGACACGTTCGAGGAGCTCGATCCGGCTCGGGAGTGACCGATTCGGCTCGTTGACCCTCGGTACGGTTGGGGAATGGCCGTGCACCCGATCAAGAGCTTCCTCGACGAGTTCCGCCAGTTCATCAACCGCGGCAACCTTCTGGTCATCGCCATCGGTTTCGTGATGGGATCAGCGTTCACCGGACTCGTCACGGCTCTGGTCGAGAACGTCGTGATGCCGATCGTGGCCATTCCTTTCGGTCAGCCCAACTTCGACGACGTGTTCATCCTGCGAGTCAACGACGCCGAAGTGCGTTTCGGAGCTTTCGTCAGCGTCGCAGTCACTTTCGTTCTCGTCGCCTTCGTCTTGTTCGTGCTGCTGAAGGTGTACAACCAGGCCGTGGCCCGCGAGGAGGCCGGTGAAGCACCGGCAGCACCGACCGAAATCGGACTTCTCATGGAAATTCGTGACGAACTGCGCGCCCGACGAACCGGCGACGGGACGGTCTGATCTCCATCGTGTGTTCTCGGTCCGTCTTGCGTCGCCGCCTCTTTGCACTGGTCTCGATTTCGTTGGTCGTCGCCGGTTGCGGTTCGAGTTCGTCGTCCCCTGCTACCTCGGTCGAAGTGCCGTCGACCGTTGCCGGTGTCGGATCACTGCCGCCGCTCGGTCTGCGACCCATGGGCCTGTCTGGGGCACCGAACACCTTCCCGTCCGGCGAGGCGATCCCAGTTCGCGACCAGACGGTTGGCGACGTTGCCGACGGGCCGCGACTTCTCATGATCGGCGACTCGATCTTCGCTGCAGTGTCGCGCCGCTACACCAACCTCGCTTGCCAAGGACTCACTTCGCTCGGCTGGCAGGTGTCGGTCGAGGCCGAGGTCGGTCAAGCGATCGAATTCGGCCCGCGCGTCCTCACCGCCAAGATGGACGAGACCTGGCACGCCGCCGTCGTCTTCCTGGGTACCAACTACTGGCTCGACCAAGACAAGTACGAGACCGACCTCGTCAAGACACTCGATCGTCTGGAACCTCGGCCGACCGTTCTCTTGTCGGTGTCGGAATGGCGACGAGACCAGCGTGAAGTCAACGAGGTGATCGCCGACCAAGTTCTCGCTCGCGACAACGTCTGGTTCGTGAACTGGAAGTCGATCAGCGAGACCCCGGGGGTCTTGTCATCTGATGGGATCCATCCAAGTGATGAGGGCAACGAATTGCTGGTGGCGTCACTGATCGAAGTTCTCGGTCGTGCGCCGGGTGATGAGAAGGGTTCGTGTCTGCCGTCGGAGTTCAGTGACGACATGCGCTTACCCGACGGCTACGAGGGGCCGGGTGCATCGAACGGTGACACGGGCGATGCCGGCGATGGCAGCTCGAGCGAGCAGTCGTCCAGCACGACCACGACCGTGGCTCCTCCTTCGACGCCGCCCGGTGCCACGACCACCTTGCCGTGACCGATCGCCGGCGTCGACTACTGCGCATGGTTGTGATCGTCGGCTCCGTGCCACACACTTGAGTGGTGCTCCAGGTCCAGGCATTGACGGTCGAAGTGGGTGGTCGGGTCGTCGTCGACCAGGCCACTTTCACCGTGATGGCCAAGGACAAGGTAGGTCTGGTCGGACGCAACGGTGCCGGTAAGACGAGCCTGTTCAAAGTGTTGGGTGGCGACGTCGAACCGACTCTCGGCAAAGTGGTGCACAAGGGAGGTTTCGGCTACCTGCCCCAGGACCCACGCATCGCTGGGGTGTTCGACGGGCGGACGGCCATCTCGCACGTCTTGTCGGGTCGCCAGATCGACGATGATCTTGCCCGCCTCGAGAAGTTGCGGATCACCATGGAAGAAGAGGCGAGCGACCGCAACGTGGCGCGGTATTCGCGCGCCGAGGAGGAGTTCGCCCTGAAGGGTGGCTACGCGGCCGAGAGCGAGGCCCGTTCGATCGCGGCCGGACTCGGACTTCACGCCGAACGTCTGTCGTTGCCGGTCGGTGTCTTGTCGGGTGGCGAGCGTCGTCGTGTCGAGTTGTCACGCATTCTGTTCGCCGGAAGCGATGCGTTGCTTCTCGACGAACCCACCAACCACCTCGACATCGACGCCAAGACATGGTTGCTCCAGTTCCTGCGTCAGTACCGCGGTGCCTTACTGGTGATCAGTCACGACCTCGATCTGCTCGATGAAGCGATCACGCGTGTGTTGCATCTCGATCGTCCGGCCGAAGACGCGACCGGTCGGGTGGTCGAATACCGGGGCACCTACAGCCAATATCGCAAAGCCCGCGCCGAGGACGAGATCCGTCTGGCCAAGAAGGCGGCCCTGCAGGCCAAGGAGATCGCCCGTCTGCAGACGGTTGTCGATCGCTTCGGGGCCAAGGCCACCAAGGCGGCGATGGCCCACAGCATCGAGAAGCGTATCGACCGTCTGGAAGGCGAGCGCGTCGTCGCTCCCACGTCGCAGAAGTCGATTCGGGTGCGCTTCCCCGATCCGCCGCCGTGTGGTGAAACGGTGTTGGTGGGCGAACATCTGTGCAAGGGGTACGGCGGACCACTCGTGTTCGAGGACGTCTCGTTCGATCTCGGCCGCGGTGAGCGATTGTTGGTACTCGGATTGAACGGTGCCGGCAAGACGAGTCTGTTGCGCATCCTCGCCGGCGAGACCACAGCCGATCTCGGCGACTTCCGATTCGGCCATCAAGTGCACGCCGGCTATTACGCGCAGGAGCACGACAATCTCGACACGTCGGCATCGTTGCTCGACAACATTCGTCGTGAAGTTCCACCCGGTGTGCAAT
>CBFHWN010000016.1:28913-32607 GCA_965659595.1 uncultured Ilumatobacteraceae bacterium
GTTCGGACTGACGGGAGAGAAGGTGTTCCAGCGGTCGGGCACGCTGTCCGGCGGAGAGAAGACGAAGCTCGCCTTGGCGATGATGATGGTCGGACGGAACAACCTGCTGCTGCTCGACGAACCCACGAACAACCTCGATCCGCCGAGTCGTGATGCAGTGGCCGAAGCCCTGTCGGGGTGGAAGGGCGCCATCGTGTTCGTGAGTCACGACGTCGAGTTCGTCGAGAGGTTGGAGCCGACCAAGGTGCTGCTGATGCCCGACGGCGAGGTCGACTACTTCTCCTCCTCCTGGCTCGACCTCGTCTCCCTCTCCTGACGAAATTCGCGCACTCTGAAGCGCTGTGCACCGAGCGCGAGCGTTGTGCTTCAGAGTGCGCGAAAACGATCGGTTAGGGTGCGGGCATGCGCGTAGGAATTTTCGGTGGGGCGGCCAACGACGGGACCCTCGGGTCGATGATCAACGAGGCCTCCCGGGCCGAAAAGGACGGGTTCGCCAGTTTCTGGGTCCCGCAGATCTTCAATCATGACGCCCTCACGGCTCTGGCCGTGATCGGTCGGGAAGTTCCTAGGATCGAACTCGGGACCAGTGTCGTTCCGACGTACCCCCGCCACCCGATGATGATGGCTCAGCAGGCCCTCACGGTGAACGCCGCAACCGACGGCCGTCTGTGTCTCGGTATCGGGCTCAGCCACCAGATGGTGGTCGAGGGCATGTGGGGGATGAGCTTCGAGAAGCCGGTCCGACACATGCGTGAATATCTCGAGGTGATGATGCCGTTGCTGGAAGGCAAGCCGGTTGCTCACGCCGGTGAGGCGTTCCGTGTGAACGGTGCGGTCGACGTGCCCGGTGGTAGTCGCCCGGGAGTCGTGGTCGCTGCGCTCGGCGAGCAGATGCTGAACGTCACCGCGGCGTTGGCTGACGGCACCCTCACGTGGTGCACCGGTCCGCAGACTCTGAAAAATCACACGATCCCGACGATCCGGGCCGCCGCCGACAAGCACGGTCGTGATTCGGCTCGAGTGATCGCCGCACTGCCGGTGTGCGTCACGAAAGACATCGAGGCCGCGCACGAGCGCGCCGCCAAGGTGTTCGTCATCTACGGACAGCTCCCCAGCTACCGCGCCATGCTCGACAAGGAAGGTGCGGCCGGTCCGGCCGATATCGCCATCGCCGGTTCCGAGTCCGAGGTTCTCGATCGCATTTCGGCTCTGGCCGATATGGGAGTGACCGACTTCGCTGCCGTCGAATTCGGCGGCACCCCCGATGAAGTCGCCGACACGCGAAATGTGTTGAAGAAGCTACTCGCCTAGCGACGAAGCCAGGAGGGGGACATGGCCGGAGTGAAGGTCGACAAGGCCGACGGAATCGCGCGGATCGTCTTCGACAATCCGCCGATCAACTTGTTCACGGTCGAGGAGTTCGCTGCCACGGCGCGCATCGTCGCCGAGTTGGCAGTCGACGACGAAGTACGAGTGGTGATCTTGTCGTCAGCCAATCCCGACTTCTTCATCGCTCACTTCGACGTGGAGGCGATTCTCACCTTCCCGACCGACCAGCCGCCGTCGACGTCGCTGAACGCGTATCACGTGATGTGCGAGCAGTTACGCACGATGCCGAAAGCGACGATCGCCGTGATCGAAGGGCGAGCGGGCGGTGGAGGAAGTGAGTTGGCGCTCAGTTGCGACATGCGGTTCGCCCTCAAGGTCTCGAAGAAGCATCCGGGAGCGGTGTTCAATCAGCCCGAGGTGGGCCTCGGAATCCTGCCCGGTGGAAGTGGAACTCAACGACTGCCACGTCTCATCGGTCGGTCACGAGCTCTCGAGGTGATTCTCGGATGTGATGACGTCGACGCCGAGCTCGCCGAGCAGTGGGGTTGGGTCAACAGGTCTTTCTCGAAGAAGAAGAAGTTGTGGGCGCACGTCGAGAAGCTGGCGGCTCGCATCGCGTCGTATCCGCCTCATGCAGTCGCGGCGGCCAAGGCGTCGGTGTTGCGAGCCGAAAAAGAGGTCGAGGCCGATCTACTGGCCGAGGGCAATGCGTTCTCGGCGTCATTGGGTGGCCTGGGGACTCGAGCCGCCATGGAGAAGTTCCTGCGGGACGGCGGTCAGACCACCAAGGGTGAGCTCGCCCTCGGTGACCTCCTCCAACCCTGACCCTCTCGCTACCCCTGACCCCACCTCCCAAAACCTACGACATTCGCGCACTCTGTTGCGCAGATGACCCCTGGGTTCACTTGCGCAACAGAGTGGAGAGTTACTTCAGGGAGACGGGGGTGCCGGAGAAGGGTTTGTTGACGAGGTCGAAGAAGTCGTTGCCCTTGTCGTCGACCACGATGAAGGCTGGGAAGTCCTTCACTTCGATCTTCCACACGGCTTCCATCCCCAACTCGGGGTACTCGAGCACCTCGACCTTGGTGATGCAGTCCTGAGCCAACCGTGCCGCTGGGCCGCCGATCGAGCCGAGGTAGAAACCACCGTGCGTCTTGCACGCATCGGTCACTGCCCGTGAGCGGTTGCCCTTGGCGAGCATGACGAAACTGCCGCCGTTGGCCTGGAACTCGTCGACGTAACTGTCCATGCGTCCCGCCGTCGTCGGGCCGAACGAGCCGCTTGCCATGCCGTCGGGAGTCTTGGCCGGGCCGGCGTAGTACACCGCCATGTCCTTCATGTACTCCGGCAATCCTTGTCCGGCATCGATGCGCTCCTTCAACTTGGCGTGGGCGATGTCGCGCGCCACGACCATCGGACCAGTGAGCATCACGCGTGTCTTCACCGGATACTTCGACAGTTCGGCGCGGATATCGCTCATCGGGCGATTCAGATCTATCTGTACGCACTCGGTGTCTTCGAGATCGTCGTGAGTGATGTCGGGTAGGTAATGGGCGGGATCGGTTTCGAGCTGCTCGAGGAAAATGCCGTCCGGAGTGATCTTGCCTAGAGCCTGACGGTCGGCCGAACACGACACCGCCATCGCGACCGGGCACGACGCGCCGTGACGCGGGAGGCGGATCACGCGCACGTCGTGGCAGAAGTATTTGCCGCCGAACTGAGCGCCGATTCCCGTCTCCTGCGACAGTTTCAGCACCCTCGCTTCCATGTCGACGTCACGGAACGCGTGACCGAGCTTCGAGCCCGCGGTGGGCAGCGAATCGAGATAGCGCGCGCTCGCCAACTTGGCGGTCTCCACAGCATGCTCGGCCGACGTTCCACCGATCACCACTGCGAGGTGATAGGGCGGACACGCCGCCGTGCCGAGAGTCTTCATCTTTTCGAACAGCCACGGGAAGAGCGTCTTGTCGTTGAGGAGTGCCTTCGTCTCCTGGAACAGATACGACTTGTTCGCGCTGCCGCCACCTTTGGCCATGAAGAGGAACTTGTAGGCGTCGCCGTCGGTGGCGGCGATCTTGATCTCGGCCGGCAGGTTGTTGCCGGTGTTCACCTCGTCGTACATCGTGAGCGGAGCCATCTGGCTGTAGCGAAGGTTGCTCGAGAGGTAGGTGTTGAACACGCCCCGGGCGATGGCCTCTTCGTCTCCGCCACCCGTGAACACGAACTGGCCCTTCTTGGCCTTCACGATCGCGGTACCGGTGTCTTGGCACATGGGCAGGATCCCACCAGCCGAGATGGTGGCGTTCTTGAGCAAATCGAGGGCGACGAAACGGTCGTTGTCGCTCGCCTCGGGATCGTCGAGGAT
>CBFHWN010000016.1:32617-34489 GCA_965659595.1 uncultured Ilumatobacteraceae bacterium
GCGCAACTGTTGCAAGTGGCCGGGGCGGAGGAAGTGCGCAATGTCGCGCATGGCTTCCTGAGTGATCAGCGTCAACGCTTCGGGTTCGACGCGCAGGAACGTGCCGGCCGACGTCTCGAAAGTGCTCACACCTTCGGTGCTGACGAGTCGGTAGGGCGTGGTGTCGGGCCCCAGCGGGAGGAGTTCGGTGAAGGCGAAATCGGCCATGGGGTCACGCTATGCCCCGGCGCCGATTCGTTCCGATTCTGCAGCCCTGTCGGGTGAGAGTCACAGAGCGGTTCTCAGGAGGAGCAAGCTTCCGGAAAATGCGCAGAGGGTGAGGATGAGAGGGCGCATGACCTGGGCCGGAAGTAGGTGTCCGATGCGCGACGACACGGCGAGTCCGCCGAGAACTCCGGGAAGGATGACGGCTGTCAGTGCCAATTCGTGGCGTCCGACGGCTCCCGCCAACACGAGTCCGGCCACGCTGATCGCGGCACCGATCGTGAAGAAGGCCGAGATGGTCGCCCGCACCGTCACCGGCTCGCCGCTGCTGTACACGAGAGCGATGGGTGGTCCACCGATACCGGTGACGGTGCCCATGAAGCCACTTGCGAATCCGGCACCGGTCAGAGTGGACGAGTTGGTGGGGATCACCTGACCGCGACGAGCGGTGATCACCGAGACGAGAACTGCGAACAACACCGCCGACGACACGGCGTAGGCGAGTGTGTCGTGACTCATGGCGCGTAGTGCGACGACTCCGATGAACACGCCGGGGAAACGACCGAGCAACGCCCATTTGAAACCGGTGGAGTCGATGTGGGCACGATCACGTGCTGCGACACCGACCGTCAGGGGAAGCACGGCGACCATGAGCGCGGCAGGCACGAACGACGGATCGATCATGGCGAAGATCGGCGACGTGAGCATCCCGAGACCGAATCCAAGTGTTCCCTGAATGGTCGAGCCGATGAGCGCGAGCACGACGCACAGTGCAACCATCGGTAACGAGAGTCCGGCGATGTCGGTGGCGATCATCAGCGATCCTTCAATCTCTTCGGATCGGCATTCGCCGGATCATCGGGCCATTGATGTTTTGGATATCGCCCGGCCATGTCTTTTTTCACCTCGACCCACGAACCGGCCCAGAATCCCGGCAAATCGGACGTGATCTGAATGGGACGATCGGCCGGTGAGAGCAGTTGCAGGACGAGGCGAACGCGACCGCCGGCGATGGTGGGGTGTTCACGTGTGCCGAACAGATCCTGCACACGAATCGGGACGACCGGAGCTGTTCCTTCGGCGACTCCACTCGAGTAGTCGATGACGATCGAACGTCCACTCGCCAAGTCGAGTCGGGTGGGAGCCAGATCGTCGATCTGCGATCCTTCGGGCCACGGAAGTCGTGTACGCAGGAGCATCGCAATGTCGAGCGCCGATACGTCATTCATCGACGTCATACCAGCCAGATACGGCTCGAGCCACTCGTCGGCCGACGCCACGAGAACCTTGTCGCTCCAGTCGGGCCATGGCTCGCCGACCTCACGACGCAGGAATGCGACTCGACTACGCAATTCTGTCGTGGCTGCTGTCCACGGCAGATCCTTCAATCGAGACGCGACGATGCGTTCGCACAGGGCGTGTTGAACGGCCGCTGACGGTGACGGACGTCGTTTGACGTCGGACAGGCTCATGCGATCGAGTCGCTTGGTGATGCGTTCGACGATGTCGCGCTTCTCCTTGTCCCACACGATGTTCGCGTCGACCACGACTTGGTCGGCGAGGACCGAGGCGATCGTCGCTTCGTCGACGACGGCGGCCATGCGGATGCGAGCGTTCTTGCGATCTCCGTCGAGATCGGCCGCCACCACGAATGGCTCGCTGGCGAGA